>JALOOK010000380.1 GCA_025454445.1 Oscillatoria sp. Prado101
TTGAAGATTCAGGCGCTCCTAAACGAAGAGGCCATGCCATGATCCAAGACCTAGCGGCTGTGCTGGTAGTTGATGATATTGAAGCCAACCGTGACCTTCTCGGACGCCGGTTGCAGCGGCAAGGCCACACGGTCACTCTCGCCCAAGATGGCTTGCAGGCGCTGGAGCTAATCCAGGCGCAGCCGTTCGACTTGGTGCTGCTCGATATTATGATGCCCCGGATGAATGGCTATCAGGTACTCGAACATCTCAAAGCTGACCCGGCGCTGCGCTATATTCCAGTGATTATGATCTCGGCAGTGGACGATTTGGACAGTGTGGTCAAGTGCATAGAGTTGGGGGCGGAGGACTATCTCACCAAGCCGTTCAACCCGGTATTGCTCAAAGCCCGTATTAACGCCTGTCTGGAGAAAAAACGGCTGCGCGACCAAGAGCAGGCATATTTAAAACAATTGCAAGCGGAACAGGAAAAATCTGAGCGCTTGCTGCTCAATATCTTGCCATTGCCAGTTGCCGAGCTGCTGAAACAGGGTCACAATACGATTGCCGACAGCTTTGGAGAGGTAACTGTCCTGTTTGCCGACATTGTTGATTTTACTAAGCTTTCCGCTCACATCTCGGCGACAGAGCTGGTCAACAAGCTCAATGAGATTTTCTCGGCGTTCGACCGGCTGACTATGAAGCACGGTTTGGAGAAAATTAAGACGATTGGCGACGCCTATATGGTGGTTGGCGGAGTGCCGGTGCCCCGACCGGATCACGCCGCCGCTATTGCTGAGATGGCCCTCGACATGCAGCAGGCGATGGTTCAATTCAATGCGGGGCGTTCTGAACCGTTTCGCATCCGCATCGGGATTAATACTGGGCCGGTCGTCGCCGGTGTGATTGGCACCCACAAGTTCACCTACGATTTGTGGGGGGACACCGTTAATATTGCCAGCCGCATGGAATCCCAGGGGATTGCCGGCAGCATTCAAGTAGCGCCCGCTACATACCAGCGGCTGCGGGACATGTACCAATTTGAGGAGCGGGGCGAGATTGATGTCAAAGGCAAGGGGGCAATGGTTACCTATTGGCTCACCGGCAGAAAAAGGTACAGTTAAACATGAACCAGAAGCAACACCAGCCCACTCCCACTGTATCGGGCATTACTCCCAAAAACCCCACAGCTGCTGCACAGCTAGACCAGCTGAGGGCGGCGATCAGTTCTCTGGGGGCGGGATTGTGCCTGCTAGATCCCGCTGGGTGCCTGGTTTCTGTCAACCCGGAAGGCGAGCGCCTTCTCGGCTGGACGGAAGCAGAACTCGCCGGTCTTCCCTTGCTGGAGCTGGTAGAGCTGCCGCACGCCCCCTCTCGGCCCCTGCAACTGCCGAGCGCCCTGGCCAATTCGCCAACCTGCCGCAACTGTGACGGACGTTTCCGCCGCAAAGACGGAACGATTCTGCCGGTGTCCTATGTCCTCAATCCGATTGTCGAGGATGGGGTGCCGACTGGCGCGGTTCTCGCCTTCTTCGACATCACTGACCGCAAGCGAGCCGAGTTGGCTCTCGCTCGCAGCGAAGCCAACAACCGGGCCCTGATCGACGCTATCCCGGATTTGATGTTTCGCCTGACTTCTGACGGCACTTTTACCGACTTCAAATCGGCCAAAGGCGCAGATTTATCTGTACTCCTGGAGCGGGAATTTTTGGGGAAAAACGTCCGGCAGGTTTTGCCCGCGACCGTGGCGGAAAACCTATTATACCACATTGGGCAAGCTTTGTCAAAAGGTGAAATACAAATCTTTGAGTACCATTTGCTCCTCAATGGAGATCGCTGCGATTACGAGGCGCGGCTGGCGGTCAGCGGGGAAGAGGAAGTGGTGGCCATTGTGCGCGACATTACCGACCGCAAGCGGGGGGAAGAGGCTTTGCGACAGAGTGAGGAAAAGTACCGCTCTGTGGTCGATAGCGTTAAAGAAGTGATTTTCCAAGCGGATGCGGGCGGATTTTTGACTTTTCTCAACCCGGCGTGGACAGAAATTACCGGCTTCGCTCAGGAAGATAGCCTAGGCACTCATTTCTTGAATTACGTTCATCCTGAGGACTGCAAACCGACTGTAAAATTTTTCAAGAAACTGCTGGCGGGCAAAAAAGACTGCAGCCGCCACGAGGCTCGCTGTCTGACTAAAAAAGGCGGGTTTCGCTGGGTTGAGGTTCAGGCTAGACTGATGTTAGATGAGCAAAACAGGCTGGCAGGTTCTTCGGGAATACTCAATGACATTACGGAGCGGAAGCTGGCAGAAGATTCCCTGCGGGATCGGATTGAGTTTGAAAATTTGATTGCGTCGCTGTCAACTAATTTTATCAATCTGGCTCCCGATGAAATTGACTCTGGCATTGAGCGGGCGCTGCAGGCTATCGGGGAATTTGCCGGTGTTGACCGCAGCTATATCTTTGAGATTGCCGGTCAGGGAACGGCGCTGGACTGCACTCACGAGTGGTGCGCCCCGGGGTTTGAGCCGCAGAAGCCTTTCTTGCAGGGAGTGCCGGTGGAGTCTTTGCCGTGGCTGATGCAGAAATTGCTGCTCTTTGAGAATGTTTATATTCAGCAAGTTGCCAGTCTACCACCGGTGGCGAAAGCTGAAAAAGAGCACTGGATTGAGCAGAATATCCAATCCCTAGTTGTGATTCCGATGGTCTGCGGTCGCTCTCTGAAAGGGCTGCTGGGGTTCGATTCGGTGCGGTCAGAAAAAACCTGGACAGAGGAAAGTGTGGCGCTGCTGAAAATGGTGGCGGAAATGCTGGCGAACGCCCTGGAACGCCAGCGGACTGAGGCGCAATTGCAGCGGGCTGCCGGTGCGGCTCAAGCTGCCAACCGAGCCAAGAGTTTATTTCTGGCGAACATGAGTCACGAACTGCGCACGCCCCTGAACGCGATTATCGGCTACAGCGAGATTCTTTTGGAGGAAGCGAAAGATTTAGGTTATCCTGAACTGGCACCCGACTTGGATAAGATTCGCGCCGCCGGCAATCACTTGCTGGCTCTGATCAACGATATTCTGGACATTTCTAAAATCGAAGCGGGGCGGATGAGTCTTTATTTGGAGAGCTTCGATATTTTCGCACTGGTTGACAGCGTGGTTGCCACTATACAGCCGCTGGTGCAGAAAAATGGCAATACCTTGGAAGTAGACTGCGATCCCGCACTGGGCACTATGCACGCTGACATGACTAAAGTCCGTCAGGTGCTGTTTAATTTGCTCAGCAATGCTGGGAAGTTTACTTCTAAGGGGAGGATATCACTGGCGGTGCGCCGGGAACAGGGTGTGCTGGGGAGTTCTGTCGCAGGGGAGATGATTATTTTTACTGTCTCCGATACCGGCATTGGCATTCCCGCAGAGCAGTTGCAAAATATCTTCCAGCCGTTCACGCAGGCGGACACTTCGATAACGCGCCTGTACGGGGGTACAGGTCTGGGATTGGCGATTAGCCAGCGCTTCTGCGTGATGATGGGGGGCGAGATTGCTGTCACTAGCGAGGTGGGTGCTGGCTCTACTTTCACTGTCCGCCTCCCTGAGCCGGTGAAAGTCAACCTGTAGCTAACTCAACCTCTCAGAGTTACGGAAGCGAAAGCCTGTTTGAGTCAGGAGTGTTTGAAGTCGGGGCGACAGGAGAAGTCAGTACAGAGTTTGTGTTTGATGGGGGGTTCTATGAGGGAGAGCTAGGCATCTTTAAGACGGAAGGCATGTCGGCTTTTTTGTACGATACCACGGCCTTCGCCAAAGAAGCAGCCAGGCGGGTGCTGACTAATTCTTCCTGGGGATATGTGGCAATTTATGACCCGACAGAGGGGGCAAAATTTAGTGGGATTTTGGGAGCGGAGCCGCGAGATTGGAACAAAGGGACATACCAGGGGTTCAAAACTTTCTCGATGAATCCAGGGTATGAGTTTGGCCTGATATTAGCGCCCAGGAATAGGATGGAGGATGTGTTTAATAACCCGGCGCTGTTAACCGGGACTAGAGATCCCCTGTTTTCAATAGCGACAGCTGACCCTAAAGATGCTTTCAATTCAGGACAGATAGCTGATGTAACCGGTTTGGGAGCCGTCTTTGCTATAGAAGATATGCCGGTGAATGCCGGCGCAGATAAGGACTACAATGATGTGATGTTCCTTGTAACTGGGGCGACGGGGACAGCTGCATTGCTAGATAAAGCAATCAAACCAGAGCTGGACTGGCGCGGGACAGTTTTGGGGCGGAATATTTTAGATTATATCAAATCAGCGACAGACACGGATCCACCGGCAATTGCGGCTGGGTTAGTTAACGATACGGGTGAGGAGAGTGGGGACGGCATTACCCAAGATACCGCAATTGCCGGCAGGGTTACGGACAGGAGCCGTATTGCCAGCTTGCGTGCCGGTTTCGACAGCACGCCACTTGAGAATTTTACCGATGTAACCGCTTATCTAAATGGGGACGGCAGTTTTTCATTTTTCCGCGCTTTGTTAGAGTAAATTATCGGCAATCGGCTTTCTGATGGAGCGCACGCGCTGCACTTGCAAGCGTCAGATGAAAACGGCAATGTATCGAGTGTTTTTGATGTCCACTTCACTCTCGATACCGCCGCGCCGGCATTATCCTTAACAGCGCCAATTGCCGGTTGGGCGCACAGTCCGACAGCGCGGCTGATTGGTTCAGCAAGCGATACCGGTGGGGGAGCAAGGTACTGAGAAACCCGGTTTCTTTAAGAAACCGGGTTTCTGAGGAGTAGTTCTTTCTCTAGCAGGAGATGAGGCGGAGTTTACCCCTGGACTGGTGCGCTATAATGGGTCAAGGGTAAGCATTGACTTAACCAATCTGCAAGATATTCCCACCGGCTTTCTGCTGCTGCGAATCATTAACGGCGACACCGATACCGGCAGTGTCGTCTCGGTGAAGAACTTGACAGATACGACAGCTCCGGAAGGGGTTGCCAGTCCGATTTTTCCAGTCCAGGAGAAGAAGGCTGCAATAGGACCGGCACTGAATATAGGCAATCTCACTCAAACTCAAACCCTTGAGGTGAATTTGAGCGATGTGCGCCTGAACTCTGCTACGGGAGAATATACAGCTTCTTTGCAAGTTCTCAATAATGGCCCGGCTACGAGTCGCAAT
>JALOOK010000381.1 GCA_025454445.1 Oscillatoria sp. Prado101
TCCTATGCCCCATGCCCCATGCCCTCTGCCCCATGCCCTCTGCCCTTAAAGCTGTGGCAAGCTGACGGTATATCGATACCCGGACTCGGAGGAGCCTTGAATAGTGATATCTCCCCCCTGGATTTCCGCCAGCAGACAGCTGAGCAATAGCCCCAAAGATTCGCGAGAGCGAAGAGCCGGTAATGCCTTCTCCAATGTTTCTGGCTCAACCAGGACACCCAAACCCGACTGGGCCGGCCCGTGTCCGTTATCTGACTTGTGGGACACCTTAAAGCTGTCGCCTGCCGCTTCGCTTGCCGAAAGTTCTTCGGGCGTTAGCAACTCCCTGCTGTCAGGGAGTGCGGCGTCAGGGGCTGGCCTGGAGGGCACCGATAGGGGGCACGATGAGAGATCGGCAAGGGGGATACCTTCTCCCAACCAGGGGTGGGAAACCCAAACGGCTATGTTGAGTCCTGTTAATTTGCGGCAGACGTGAATGCGAACGATACTGCCGGGGGTGGCGGCTTGAATGACGCTGTAAACCAGGTGATAGAGCATTTGCTGGACTTTAATTTTATCCAGCACCCAAATGCGATTCCCCGGCTCTACTGACAGGCGAATTTGTTGCTCTCGGCGGCTGGCATCAATTTCCAGGGCACCGATCGCCTGCTGGCAGAGCATTTCAATGTCTGCGGCTGTTTGCCCCACAGCGGCGCTGCTCTCAGAGAGTGCTTCCAGGGCCAAAATGGCCTCTACCTGAGACAGCAAGTACCGGCCACTGTCGTTGATAATGCCCAGGTACTCTCTCTGTTTGTTGGTCAAAGGGCCATAAATTCCACGGCTGAGCACACTGGTCATCCCCATAACTGAAGTCAGGGGATTGCGCAGATCCTGTGTCAGGTGAGTCAGCATTTCGGCTTTAACTGGATTGAGGAGAAGCGATGCGGTGACCAGTGAAGTGGGTTGCTGCCTGTCTCGAAACAGCTGAGTGGCGAGACGGCTGAGCGGCAAATTAGATTTTAGCCGCTCGAGATCCAACTCACTCATCGTCCAGCGGGCGGTCAGTTCTAAAAACTGAATTTGTTTGCGGGTAAAGGTGCGAGGTGCGAGATCCATGACGGCGAGCGCCCCCAGGCAGTGGCCCCCCTCGGTGAGCAGCGGCACTCCCAAATAAGCGCGGATGCCGTACTCCCGCACCAAAGAAAGATGGCAGACAGCTGGATGGGCCGCTGTGTCGCGGATGGCCAAAACCTGGCCGCTCTCCACCACTCGGGCGCAGAAGGACTCGCTGCGCTTAATCTGGCACGGAGGCGGCAGCTGAGTCATGTGGCCCAGTTCGGACATCCCCACACCGGCTTTCAGCCAGTGCCAGTCTTTGTCCAGCAGTCCGGCGATGCAGATAGGTGTCTCGAGAAAGTCCGCTGTAGCTTGAATTGCTTCCTCGAAGACCGGCACCGTTTGTGCTTCTAGCAAGCCCGATTCAGCCAGAGCCAGCAGGCGCTGCTCTTCTCGTGCTGCCTCTGCCAAATCGTTAAGACAACTAATTCCTTTGTTTTCGGGTGCTATCATAGCAGTTTTGGGTGGCGGCCTACAACCATTAGAAACTTTGTTTTGGGCTGCACAGGGTGTGTCCTGCAGCTGCGGAGGCGCTTTTCGCCCAAGGCTGGGGCTGTTAGCCAACCGTACAGGACTGACCCATTTCAACGGCGGACGGCACAGGAGAAGACTCATGCCGGCAATTGTGGGCAATTGAGCTTCAACCCTGTGGTAAGGGTGCGAGGGGGAGGCTGCCGAAACCGTACATTTTCGGTGCGCACACTGACTCGCGCTCTTTTGTCCTGCTGCTGAAACGCAGTCACGCGCTCGCTCTAGTTTAGGGTGGCGTTGACTTACATACATTTTTCCCAATTGAAGTGGAGCGCGAACACAGCCGCACGAGGAGAGCTCGGTTAATTGTTTTTAATCCCAACTCGTCGGGTGCGTGACGGCAGTGCTGCGCCGGCAGGCCCGTCAGGTTGAGCTCCAAGCCGGGTGTGAGAGCAACTTTTCCATCGCCCGCACTCCCCGCAGCTGGTTGGACAGGGGCAAATGACCGCGCGGTGCCGTCAGGTTCCAGGTAAACTCATTGGGGTAGCGCGTCCAGCTGTTGCCTGTTTTCCAGCCAATTTTGGGCCACATTTTGTCCCAGTTCTGGCCGAGAGACAGCCAAATTTCCCGCTGCACGGAAAAGCCAAACTTGCCTTCTGAGTGAGCCAGCCACAGGGAGTTGATGGTAACTAGGTCGGCTATCGGGAAACTGTCAACTTCGGTGAAATAAAACCACTTTCTGAGCACGGCACGGGCACCGGCCAGTTCGCAGAGTTTTTGCAGGGTGAGCCGGTCGGCGGCTTTAAAGTCCTGACGCGCCAGCAGCTGTTGCAGCTCGGTGTAGTCCGCGCCCCGCTCTGAGCGCAGGGGCACCACTCCCGTGGGAAAGTGGGTTTTGAGGAATTCTGCTGCTTTTGGGGAGTTGGACTGGTACAGGGTTTGGTAGGCTTTCCCCGCCACCACTGAAGCCGGTGCCGGCGGTTGCTCCATTAGAAATTCCATTAAGATGTCCAAACCGGCATTGCTGGGATCTGCCAGCTGCTCAATCAGCTGCATCTGGGTTTTCTCAGGTGCCGACCTCAACTGCGAGCCAAGACCGCTAAGATCGGACGGTGCGGCGATCGGGGCTGAATTTGTCTTCGAGTCAGTCATGAAACCACTTCTGTTTAAGGTTGCTGCCACCGATCCATTGTCTTACAGTGCTGTGGCACGCAAGATGCGCTCTACGATCGCGGTGGTGGAAGTGGGAATTTCGATGCTGACTAGCTCTAGGTGGCCACCATACGCCTGCACCGCCGGCGCTTCCGGCAGGGTTTCTATTTTATAGTCGCCACCTTTGACGTATATGTCGGGCTTGAGCGCTTCGATGAGTGCGGTGGCTGTGGTTTCGGAAAAGATGACCACGCCGTCTACTGGTTTGAGGTAGCACAGCACTTCCGCCCGCTGCATCTCTGGCACAATCGGGCGGGGGGGAAATCCCTGCCGCTGCGGTTTGATGCTTTGCACGGATTGATCGCTATTTAACCCTACCACTAGGGCTCGCCCTAGGGATCTGGCAACCTGTAAGTACCGGACATGACCGGCATGGATCAGGTCGAAGCAGCCATTGGTGAACACTAGCGGTCGCCAGCGTTCGGGGGACGCCGCCAGTGCTTTTTGCAGTTCTGTTACGGTGTAGAGGTTGGGAATCATGGGTTCTGGGCTTGTGGCGCGTGCCGCGACTTTCGCGTTCTAGAGTTGGGATATCAGTCAGAAGTGGTTTCTGCTTCTGCTTTTTCCCACACCCCACTCCCAAAACCTTACACCTCTTTGCCGTCACGCTTGCTATTTTGCATTTAGTTTGCTCTATTTATCTATATGTCTCGCTTACAGGATACTCCTGCTACGGGGATATGAAGTGTATTGACAATTATTAGAATAAGCAGATTAAAAGTTTAAAATGGGATTGATAAACCCGGTTTCTTCAAGAAACCGGGTTTCTGGCGTGTGCTTCATCCAACTGAAAACCGCTATATTTCGGCAAAACCCGCCCCTACCGCCCTTGGGGGCCGATTTATTATAGCAGCAGTCATATTGGGTGCGGACATCAGTGGCCTAGGGATAAAATTCGTAGGACAGGCGTTCCCTCCGATCCTACTGTCCTAACCTAAGTGCATATTTCTATAAGAGTTTTTATGGTGTCCCAAATTATTCGGGTGAGCCCGCCTCTACAAATGGCTGGCTGGGCTTGCCTGATTGCCACATCTCCACCGTCTAGTGGTTGGGCTGTGCCATTGCCATTTGAGGTGCCCCGGGCTGCCGGTTCAATTCTGAATCGTGCTGGGTTGCTGCTGGAACACTCATTCCCAGAAACAGGTTTAGTGAATATGTGATGGCGGCGGCTAGCAGTAGTTTTTCCAGCATATGAATCTCCCCACACTTTCAGCTGAATGGCAGCATCTTTGTCCTTATCTGTATCCCTAACTCCATACTGCCGTGCTTTTCTAGCTCTGGGAGTGATTTAAATCTCTGAAAGGTTGTGACAATACAAGGCTGACTGGGCGATCGAGATCACACAGCCCCTATTTGGCAAGGGACAGATGTCGCTTGGCTGTCCGCCGCAGATTGCCAAGGCAGATGTTCTCCACCGGCAACAGGGAATTTCAGTTTTTTGTTAGATTTTAGATTACCAAGAGTTGAGCAGTCAATGCCGAGTGTGCTTGTTTATTGAGCGCCTGCGGTGCGGCCCGCCAAACCGGTAGCGAAAACTGTGGCCAGTCTGACACCGGCAGTACGGCAGCACCCGGTAGCACGTAGCAGTGCCGGTGCGCCAGCGACGGTAGTGCGTGATTGACGCACCCCACACCCCCAGTGACGCCGATCGCCTGCCCTCAAGCTTAGCGTCACAGGTTTTCAGAGATTTAGATCACAGCAAGCTTGGAAAATTATCACATTGATTTTGATAACTACACTACCATTTGCTTTAAAAAAAAGTTGCATAGTAGAAGCGGAGAGTTTCAGTAAGACATCCATGAGTACCAGCAAGTGTCTAGCTTCTTCCTGTCGCAACTGCCGGTTCTATAGCCTCGCTGGGCGGCGAGGTGGCCAATGTATGCAGCTCAATGTGCCGGTGCAAGGAAGCTGGAAGGCTTGTGCTCTGGCTGTCCCACCGTTTGTACCGGCTTGGGAAGGTCTGCAAGATATGATCGCCTGGGAGAAGGAAACGCCGGTGGAGCCTGCCCTCCGCAGCTAAGATGATGGACAAGGGGCAGGCCAGTTGCTTTCCCGGCAAGTGGACAGGTTGATTGGTTCCTGTGACAACCTCAAATCTGTCGAAAGTGGACGCCTGCGGCGAATAAATTTTTCATCTTTATTTTAATCAAACCTTAAAACCCAGTCCTTATCTGACAATCCCTTCGCCTCCGCCAGCTGAGGTTGCTACTTAGCCGTGAGTCAGGATTGATCCCCCCCTAGCCTCCCCTTCAAAAGGGGGGGAACATCTCAAAGCCCCTCTTTTTAAGGGGGGGAAAGGGGGTATCTGAATGCTTGGAATTGTAGGTCGCAACTTTAATTAAAATAAACCTGGTTGCTGG
>JALOOK010000382.1 GCA_025454445.1 Oscillatoria sp. Prado101
CGATCGCTTCCAGCGCCGCATCCAGCACCGAATAAGGCGGCACAAATATGGCACTGGCGTCCACATGACCAACCGCCTCCAGCGCCTGCTCCACCATATCGAAGACGGGAATCTCGCCCGGGGTTTCCCCGCCGAACCCCGGACTGACACCGGCCACCACATTTGTTCCGTAAGCCTTCATCAAAGCTGCGCCGGTTGCGGCAAAGGGTTGCGTGATACCCTGAATCAAAACCTTGCTGTCCGCCCAGAAGTTCAGCATATTATACCTCTCAAAACCTCACAATTAACAAGGAGCCATTTAAAATTTATTTTTGATTGTTAAGCCGGGGGCCAGAAACCGGGTAACTTCGGCGAAACCCGGTTTCTGTTTCTTTTATAAATCAGCTCTTAACATTTAATTCTTCTGCTAGTTCTATCGCTCGCTCGGCAGCCGCGTCAAGAGCCTCGAACAGGGGCACTTTCAAAGCGGCTAAACACTCTTTTGCCTTATCCACATCGCTGCCGGCGAGGCGGACGACAAAGTGAAGGGGACTTCGCGGTCGCGCTGCGCCCTCTCGCCGTTTGAGATGGGTTTCAATAACAGCAGCGGTTGCCTCGCAGGAGGTGGCGCTGCCGAGAATATTCACCAAAACCACCTTAACCCTTTTATCTTCTGCGATCGCTTCGAGGGCTTTTTCCAAGCGCTCGCACCAGTCAGCTGGAGTCGCGGCGCTGCAGGAAACTCCGCCCAAATTGACGAAATTGGCGGGCTGCCCGCCGGCAGCGCCAACCAAATCGAGGGTGGCCATTGTCAGGCCGGCCCCATTGCAGACAATGGAGATATTGCCTTCCAAATCGACAAAATTCAGGTTCGCCGGCAGTGCCGGTGTTTGTTTCTCCTTATGGGGTTTGGCCATTTTCCAGGTCAGGGTGGCCAGTTCCGGATGACGTCCGAGGGCTTGATCGTTGACGGTGACTTTACCGTCGAGTGCCATCACCTCACCGCTAGCGCTAATGCCCAGGGGATTAATCACCACCATATCCAAATCCTTCTGGACAAACAGCTTGAACATGGACTGCACAATAGCGCTGACGCTGAGGATCAGCTCTCCCCGCAATCCCATTTTCAGCGCCAGCTGGCGAGCGCAGAATGGCGAGAATTCACCATCCACCACAACTTTTTGAATTTTGTCCAGGGCTGCTTCCGCATTGATGCCGCCGTACTGCGAGCCCAAAAGCACAGGCCGGCGAGCGTCGCGATCGAGCACCACCGCCAGATACAATTCTTGGTGGGAGTCGTACTTGGACTCCGCCAGCAGCACTTGTGGATATTCACCCACAATCGGCAGGTGAAAGATCGTATGGGCAGCGGCGACGGCATCTATGGTGTTTGCCACAAACCTCACCCCGCCGGCTTTGCCTCGCCCGCCCGCCTTCACCTGAGATTTAAGGACAATCGGATAGGGAATCTGCAGTCTCTTGAGATCGCTGGGATGGTCGATGCGTTGAGAGGGCAAAACAGGAATGCCCATTTCGCGGAATAATTCTTTAGCTTGGTACTCTAATAATTCCATTGTTTAGAGTTAACTGTTTAGAGTTTAGATTCTCAGCTGAGTGGAAAACCAGAGCCGCCGGCCAGTGGCGCTCTTCCAGGCAGAAGTTAGCAGCGAATTCCAGAACAAATGTAACGCAGCTAGGAGGCAGCGCCGGTTTGCCAGGGACGCACGCCCGCGCCAAATATTTCCGCCCCGTCGCTTTTTGGCCTTTTTTCATTAAATTATCATAGCCCAAAAAATATCAGGCAAAATTATATATTATATCACAACAACCGTTGACTGCAAGGTTGCGGCTGTCATGCAAATTAAATGCGTAAATCATCCGGCTTCTTTTTGCGCTTCCGCCAGTCAAAGACAATCCGGTCGATGCCGTAGAAGCGCTGCCAGTAGGCGTCTGCAGTGCGAACCGGCAACAATTTAGTCATCAAACAAAGCAGCAAATTGCCGCCCGTCGCTGCGATGTAGCGGGGGCGGGGGTGACGGTCTGTTAAAGCCTGCAAAATCACTTTGGCGACTCTTTCGGGGCTCCACGCCTGCCGGTCAGTGGGTTTGTCAGTCTCCAAAAGCTTTTTAAAAGCAGCGCTGTAGGGGGTATTTTGGGGTGCCGGCACAGCCCGCTCAGAGGTTTGAGTCGCCACAGTAAAAAAGTTAGTGCTCACCGGCCCGGGCTCAATCAAGATCGCATCAATGTTAAACGGCGCGAGCTCCATGCGCAGCGAGTCGCTGAGGGCTTCCAGGGCAAACTTGGAGGCGCTGTACACTCCGCCAAACGGAAAAGCGATACGTCCGGCAATCGAGCTGATATTGACAATCCGTCCCCCGCCACAGTCGCGCATCACCGGCACCAGCGCCCGGATCAGCGTCACCGGACCGACCACATTGACCTCCAGCTGCCGGCGCACGTCAGCGGGCGAGATCAACTCCACCGGCCCCATCTGGCCATAGCCGGCGTTGTTGATCAGGGCGTCAACCCTGCCAAAATGCTCCAGGGCACTACTGGCGAGGGATTCTACTTGCTCAGTGCTGGACATATCCGTAGGGACGGCGAGCACCTGAGCACCGGCTTGGCGGCAGTCAGTGGCCACCTGTTCCAGCTGTTCCATACTGCGAGCCGCCAGCACCAAGCGGATGCCCGGGAATTTCTGGGCCAGCAGTCGGGCGAGCGCGGCACCAATTCCAGAGGAGGCACCGGTAATCAGAACCACTTGTTGTTCCAGTGGAACGCTGTCAGACATTGTGAGGGCGATAGCACCTAAGTTAGGGTTATTTATATTAACATACAGGTTTTCCCGCTACAACAGGTCGCCTGACTTCCCAGAGGGGGCGGTCGCCGCCAGGGTGCGGGCCGCTTGCTGCGCCCAGACTGGCAGCAGCAGCCCGCGACTGCCGGCATTTGGGCGCTGCCGCAGGGGCAGACGCACTTTGGGAGCCTGTTTTGTGCTATCAAAGAATGTATTTGGTTCCCAGCCCCGGAAACCGCCAAGCAATGTCAAAACCTGCTTGAGAGCAAATTACTAAATCGGTAGGATGGCCCTATGACAACAGCAGTGCGCCAAAGTGATATGCAAATTCTAGGGCAAATGCTAGAAGAGCGCTTGCAGTTGAAATTTTTTCTAAATGGTCCGCTTCACGTCAAATGTGTCCGCCGGCAAAACACTTTAATAGTTTTAGGCCAGCATCCAGAGGTGGTGGTGCCCGACCCGCAACAAGTTTTCAGCGTTTTGGAGCAAGCCATCAAAAGCCTGTTGCGCCCTCAGTTCAACCAAAAAGTACAGCTCTACCTGCGAGTAGCCAGCAAAAGTCAGCCCTATGCCTCCCACGCCTTCACCCTGGCAGCGGTGGCCAAACAGCCGCCGCCCCCCCCTCCCCCAGCGGTTGAGCCGCAGATCCCAGAGCCGGTGGAAACAAGCCTGGACAATTCAGCGGCCTTAGCCAGCTTGGACAAAGCCCAGTCCGTCCAGGATGCTGCCCCCTGTGAGGATGCGCCCCCTCCTGAGGCGAGCGAGGCACCGGCACCCCCTGAAGAGTTCCAGCCGCTCCCGACTTTGACGGTGGCGTCCGAAACCTCACTGGTGTTGCAAGCCCCTCACTCCCTGCTGCCGGCGCTGCTGACTAGCGCTGGCTTCACCCTTTTGGTGCTGATGGCCGGTGTTTACCCCCTGAGCCGTCCCTGCGTACTGGGCAAATGCGGTGAGATTGCAACAGCCCAGCAGCTAGGCCAAGAGTCGGCAAAAATCCTCCAGCAGGAAAAAACGGCTTTTGGGCCGGTGCGGGCTCAGCAGCAAATCGAGCGGGCAGCCGAAATTTTAAAAACCATTCCATTCTGGTCTTTTTATTACCCGCAAGCTCAGAGTTTACTGCGCAGTTATGAAGTGCGCGAAAAGCGCCTCAATCAGATTTTACAGATTCAAAAGAAAGCCACTACAGCTGCCCAGAGAAGCCAAAATCCTCCCTATTCGGTGCCGACTTGGCTAGAAATTCAATCGGAATGGCGAGAGGCGATCGCCCAGCTGGAACAACTGCCTCCCGACAGTGAAGTAGCTCCCTGGCAAACTCGGAAATTGAAGGAGTATCGCGCTAATTTAAAGGAGATTAACGGGCGAGTCAATGCCGAGCAACTCGGAGAAAAGAAACTGAAAGCAGCGAAAGACGCCGCCAAAATGGCAGAAGCTCGCCAAAGTGTGGCCCAATCTTTAGACAGCTGGCAGGTGGTTTACGCCACTTGGCAGACAGCAGTTCAGGCGCTGGCGCAGATTCCCCCGCGCACCGTAGCCTCTGAGGAAGCGCAGCGGCTTTTACAGGACTACCGGCTCAAACTCGCCGCTTCCCGCGAGCGCAAAACGACGGAACAGATGGGGGCGAATGCTTACAATCAGTCCTTACGTCTGGCGGAAGACGCACAGCGAGCCGAGAGACTCAACCAGTGGTTCCAAGCGGTTATTCTCTGGCGGAAGGCGCTCAACTACGCCGAACAGGTGCCGAGCGAAACGGATTACTACGCGCAGTCTCTGCCGTTGCGGGAGTCTTACAGCAACTCCCTGCAGCGAGCCCAAAGCAAACTGCAGGTGGCTCTCGCTTTGCAAAAAGCCCGCACCGACCTGAAAAAGACTTGCAGCAATGCCCTGAAAATTTGCGACTACACGGTCAGCAGCGACATGCTCACCGTTTACATTACTCCAGAATACCGGCAAGCCGTGCGAGACACTGCCCTCGCTGCAGATCAACAGCGCGACTACAAGAGCCGTCTCAAGGTGGACGATCACGTACAGCGGTTGCAAACCGCTCTCGAACTAATTAGCAAAAAAACCGGCATTCCCATCTCAGTGTACGATCCCTCCGGCTCCCTGATTGGGTCTTACAACCCGCGCGTGTGAAGCGAGAAGGGTGAAGGGAGAAGCTTGGCGAAATGTTCTCTCTTCCCCCTCTCCCTCTCTGCCTCTCTCCCCCTCTCCCCCTCTCCAAATCTCCGCATGAGAAACCCGGTTTCTTTGGACTGCGCGAGGTGGTTAGAAACCGGGTTTCTTTGCGAATATTCGCTCTGGCATGCCTAATCTCCGCATAAGAAACCCGGTTTCTTGCTGGGGGTTAGAAACCGGGTTTCT
>JALOOK010000383.1 GCA_025454445.1 Oscillatoria sp. Prado101
GCAACTGCAACCGGCGAAAGACGGCTCTCAGTTTGTGGCCCAAGAGCTGGTGCTGCGCAATGGCCGGCGCTTGCGGTTCGACGCCCGCTCTCAGGTGGTGACAAAAACTGAAAAAATTGACAGGGGTGCCAGTACCGGTCAGGTGTTAAAAGGTGCCGTCATCGGTGCTGCAGCCGCCACTGCGATTTCAGCAATCACCGGCGATCGCGCCATTGCCACTGAAGAAGTCCTCGGCGGTGCTGGTCTGGGTGCCATCGGCGGGCTGGTTTTCGGTCGCAAAAAAGTTGAGCTGATTAGCATCAATCCCGACACGGACTTGGATCTCACCTTACGTTCTAACTTGGCGCTGCGCTAAATTGCCCAACCAAGCCGGCACTCGCCGCACTCCCCCCCAAAATTGAACTCAGATAGACAACCGGCAATGGCACAGACGCCGGGGCACCTATTGCGGGTGCCCCGATATTTTTTTGCAGGGCAAGTGCTTAAACTAACTCAAGTTGCTACCTATAGCAGTAGCCACTTAGGGCGCGGATATGGGCCAGAACGCAAAACGGCATCACGCAAAAGGGCACTGAAAAAGCATTTGTAGCGCTGCTGCAGCCAAGAGTCTCCCAGCCGCCGCAACAAGAGTGGATTTTTCATCCGGTTTGATCTTCTTTATGGCAGGAATAAGGAAGAGTCAACCAGGATGAAAGAGATTCATTTTTCCCCCTGACAGCGCCCACACTGCGGCGCTGCCTATCACAGGGTTTTGGTCAAGTAATTGTTAAGCATGAGTGGGGTAATAAACCGAGTTTATTCTCCAGGAGGGCTTTGACTTTCAGAACATTTTGTGATCGAGCGGGTCTATTGAATCAGCCAAAGCAAAACAGGCTGTGCTTCTACTGACAACCGTTTATTATCTAACCCAAGTTGCCACCTACAAGGTCTTTGCATCCAGATCCCCCCAAACCCCCCTTAAAAAGGGGGGCTTTGAGATGTTCCCCCCCTTTTGTAGGGGCGGTGCGGCACGACCGCCCCGGCCAGGGGGGGATCTCGCCTGACTCTCTGGTAAGTAGTAACTTGGTTTATCTAGGAGATCAACTTAAATGACAGCGAATCGATGGCAGTCTGGAACATCTGCATTATTAGCCCTGGGAATGATTGCCGGTGCAGCCGCACCGATCGTGGCACCAATTGTGGCACCGGCACCTGCATTTGCCCAAGTAACTTTTTATGATGTCCAGTCCAACCACTGGGCGAAAGGATTTATTGAAGCTCTGGCGGCGCGAGATATTATCAAAGGATTTCCTGATGGTAGCTTCCGCCCCAACGAGCCGGTGACTAGAGCGCAGTTTGCCGCAATGGTGCGCAATGCCTTCAATAAATCCTACAGCCGCAATCCTGTTAGATTTGCGGACGTACCGTCAAACTACTGGGCGCACACAGCGATTCAGGATGCCTATCAAAAGGGATTCATGAGCGGGTATCCCGGAAATGTCTTCAACCCCAGCCAGAATATTCCAAGGGTGCAAGTCTTGGTGGCGCTGTCGAACGGACTAAACTACACCCCCACCGGCTCCACTTCAAACGTGTTGCAAGTCTACAGTGACGCTTATTCCATCCCCGACTACGCTCGAAATAGCATCGCTGCAGCGACAGAAAACCAGATTGCAGTCAACTACCCGAATGTCAGAGTGCTGAATCCCAACCAAATCGCCACCCGAGCGGATGTCGCAGCATTTATCTACCAAGCTTTAGTCAGCGCTGGAGAAGCTACCGCTCTCTCCTCCCCTTACATTGTGGCTGGCGTTACCCCACCGCCCCCGATTGGCAATCGAATCACTGTTAGAGCCGGAACTTTTATTCCCGTTAACTACGAGAAAGCCGAGAAGATTCTAGTCGCTCCTAACGAACCCAAACCCGTACCTGTAACCCTAACTGTTGCCGAAAATATTATAGTTGGCAGCACAGTGGCAATCCCCGCAGGAAGCGAGATTGTGGGGGAACTGCAACCGGTTCAAGGCAGTCAAAAAGGTGCCCAGTTTGTGGCGAAGGAACTGGTGCTGCCGAATGGGGTGCGGGTGCCAATTAGTGCCTATTCGGCGGTGGTGACAAAAACTGAAACCATCACCAAGGGGATTAATGTCGGCAAAGTATTGAAGAATGCTGCCTTGGGTGCGGCGGCGGCGGCGGCGATTGCAGCGATCACCGGCGACAGAGCGATCGCTACCGAAGAAGTCTTGCTGGGTGCCGGTCTTGGCACGGTACTCACCCTGATCGGAGTCTTTCAAGGTCGCGATCAAGTAGAGCTGATTTCTGTTAATCCCAACACAGATTTGAATCTGACTTTACGCTCTAATTTGGTATTGAGCAGATATTAATATAGCGCCTCAATAACCTTCGCGGAAATTTCAGAAACCCGGGGTCTGAAAGAAACCGGGTTTCTGGCGTCTACTTCATCCAACTGAAAACCGCTATATATGTTAGCCTATCCGCGTTCATCTACTTCTACTTCTGCGTTCATCTGCGGTTCAATATTTAAAACCGCAGATTAACGCAGATTAACGCAGATGTCGAGAAGCCCGGTTTCTTTAAGAAACAGGGCTTCTTTATGTTTGTACAGGTGTTTTTTAATTCCATAACTGCCGGTGCCGCGCCCCTGCTTAAGATTGCCGCGCCACCGGCAGCCAGACGACAAAGGTGGTTCCCGGCCCTGTTCCCGGCAGCTGGGGGCTGTCAGTGGGCAGCCAGCGGCTAAGGGCAGGGCTAAATACCTCAATTTCGCCCTGCATCTGTTCGAGGAGGTCTTTAGCAATGGCCAAACCCAGGCCGGTGCCGGGAATTTCTGTTTGTGCTTGCACGCCGCGATAGTGCCGCTGGAAGAGACGCTGCAAATCCTGGGGGGGAATGCCGGGGCCGGTGTCGCTGATGGCAATGGCGATCATTTGGCTTGGGTGAAGTGGGGGAGAAAAGTTGTCCCCGGTTGCGGGAAGCTCACCTGCTGCTTTTGCCTGTTGCCGGTCGCCCGCCGAGATGTAAATCTGGCCACCGGCGGGGGTATATTTCAAGGCGTTGTCAATCAGATTGCTTAACACTTCGGGCAGCGCTTTGGGGTGGCAAAGCACCGGCGGCAAGTCGAGGGGGATATGGGCTTTCAGGGTTAGCTGGCGCTCACCGGCAATGGCTGCGGCTGACAGCAGCAGCGGTTGCAGCACTTCCGCCACGGAGCGAGATTCCAGGGGGGATGCCGGCAGCAGGGGCAGGGGCCCGCCCATTGTCGGCTGCCGGTCTGCCGCTGATGTCGCCGGTGGGAGTGCGGGCTCGCCGGCGTCCGGGTCGGTGGCCCGCTCCATCTGGAGCAGCAGCTCTTGCAAGCGATCGCTCTCCCGAATGATGCTGTTGGCAATATCGCGGTTGGCGTCTTTTGGCAGCAAGCGTCTGAGCAGCAATTTGCCAAATGTCCGCAATGCGGTGAGGGGATTGCGCAGCTGGTGCAGCAGGTTATCGAGCAAGTCCTGTTGCTGCGCTTGCAGCAGCTGCTGCTGGCGATATTTTTGCTCTAGCCACTGAGAGCGTTTGTCCAAGATATATGCCAGGGTCAGGGTGTGGGCAATCCGTTCGATTTGAGCAATTTCCCGCTCATTCCAGGGTTGGTCTTCTCGACTGGTGACTAGCAATCCCATCACCACTCCCTCATGTATGAGCGGCAAGACGATTTGGCGCTGTTGCTGCCAGGAATTTTCATCCCAGTTGCTGTCTGGCGCTGGTTCGGCGTCTGAGGTAAACGAAGGCGTCCGGAAATTCTGCTTTGGCAGGGCCGGCGGCATGGCTGGGGGGGCTGCCTGGAGTAACCGGGGGATGGGGGCGATGGCGCTGACTTCGGTTGAGGGGACGAGCGCCCGGGGGTGAGTGTCGTCCCAGACTGTAGCTGTTTCAGGGTCAGCCACAATCGGGATTAACTTGGCTTGCGCCCCCTCTTGCAGCTCTTGTGTCAAGTACACCACGCTCAAGGAAGCTCTCAGTGCTTGAGTTAACAGCGCCACCTGCGACCGGCAAAGGGCAACAAATTCGGAACTAGCAGGGCTCAACATGCGTTCGATGGGTTGTTTAACGCGGTTATCGGCGGAGATTTTCCGGACGCACCAGGGGCACAGGGAGAGCGCTCCCCATCAAAGGGGCGTTCAGGTGAGGGTTGGGGCGGACGCTTGTGGCTTCTGGGTGGGGCTTCTGGGTAGGTGAGGGCTTGTGGGCCGACTTTCCCCAAGTCCCCAGTTTCCATTTTCCTTTCTCCTCGATTGTTCTTCTTTTCTCCCTCTTCTTTTATCCTTCCAGAGAGGGGCAGCGATTTTCACGCCTGTTTCCCGGGCCGGTGCTAAAGCCGGAGCTAACTCCCCCCTGACACCTGCTGCTGCTTCTTTTTTGAGTTTTGTTAAGATATTCATATTTTTGTTAATACTTTCCCGTTTCCCGCAACACGGAAGGGGGGCAGATCCCCTCCAAGCTTTGTCGCGCCTGCATTCCTGGCTTCGTTGCGAAAAATTAAGACAAGTTGAATTTTTGTGCAAAAAACGATATACTAGCGACGGTTTTTGTTATAAACACTACACCCGTCGGCTGAAAGAGGAGGTAAAGAGGTTGGCCAGGAGACGTAAGCGTAAAAGCCGCCGTCGCCAGGAAGGGCGTCGGATTCTGGAGCATGTGCCTCAATATAGTATCGAAAGTGGCGAGGATAAACCAGTTACAGCCGCTCGAAAGTTTATCCACGCCGAGGGCATCCTCCCACCAGCACTGCTGCTTGTCAAACGGAACGAACATACCACTGACCGGTACTTCTGGGCAGAAAAGGGTCTGTTTGGGGCGCAGTATGTTGAAGAAAATCATTTCCTGTTCCCCAGCCTGAAAATGCTGGAGAACACTACAGCCAATACTGCGATTGCAGCGACTCCCCGCTGAAATCGCGAACCACGTTGCGCACCACGTTGCTCGGCAACGCGGTGGGAAAGCGGGAGCTTGGCGCTCAAGCTCACTCACCCGCACTCAGCTTTGGGTGCGGAAGGGCGGGCTTGAGTCCGGGGAGCTCCTTTATTGATTCAAGCTATTGCATTCATAGAAAAATATAATCAACTCCTACTGTCCGCACAGACCGTAGATGT
>JALOOK010000384.1 GCA_025454445.1 Oscillatoria sp. Prado101
ATCAGAGTTGAAGTCCCCGAGGGCGACGGACACGGGACTATTCCCCACTGCTAGGGTAGTTGAAGTGGCAAATCCCGTGCCAGTGCCGCTTCCTAACCAGACTGTGACATCGTTGCTGCCACTGTTCGCTGTGGCCAAGTCGGGCTGGCCATCAGAGTTGAAGTCCCCGAGGGCGACGGAAAAGGGACGATTCCCCACTGTCACAGTGGTAGAACTGGAAAAAGATGGGGGGAAAATCCCTGGATAGGTTTGATAGACTTCAGGCAAAAATGCCTTGGGTGTGCTGAGATCGCCCCACCGGCACTCCAATTCCCAACTCCCCCCCAATGCCTGATTCCCGACGCGCCGCGCACTGGCGGCAATATTGGCACCGGCAATCTCGTGCAATTGCCGCAAAAAGCTCAAACCCCCCTCAGCAGCCACATTGCAAGCCACCAGCATAATATCCCGCACCCGCCACTGCCGCAACTGCTGGCTGTACTGGCCCAAGTTACCCGCATGCAGGGGTGTTTTCCCCAGGTGCAAGCACCCCGGTTCGCCGTGACAGACGATGTGCAGGCTGGTTGCTTGACAATCTGTCGGGCGTTGTGGTAATAATTTCTACCCCATCTTGGTCGGGGTCAATAGTAATAACTTTTGTCCCGGGCAGCACACCTTGGGCCAACATCTGGTGCGCTTCCACCCGCGCGTCAATGGCCACCAGCATGCCGGTGAAGGGGCGGGATGCTGTGCCGGTGCGGGTTTGAGCTGGCAGCAGGGTGGGCATAACCGGACCGGTTTTTCTGGGGTTTCCAGAATTTTCTCTTCTGTATGCGGTCGTTGTCAAGGGGGTATTTGTTAAATAAACCTTAAGAAACGCTTGAGCTTTTTTTGCCTAATTTCCGCACGAGAAACCCGGTCTCTTTGGACTTTGGACTGCGGGAGGGGGTTAGAAACTGGGTTTCTTTGCAGAAGTTAGCTCATTTTTGCCTAATTTGGAATAATAAACCCGGTTGGACTGCGCGAGGGGGTTAGAAACCGGGTTTCTTTGCAAGGATTCGCTATTTTTGCTTAATTTCCGCATAAGAAACCCGGTTTCTTGGGATCTGCGCGAGGGGTTAGAAACCGGGTTTCTTTGCAGAAGTTAGCTCATTTTTGCCTAACCTGGAACAAGAAACCCGGTTTCTTTGGACTGCGCGAGGGGGTTAGTGGGAGAGTGGGAGAAACCGGGTTTCTTTGCGGAGATTCCCTCTTTTTGCTTAATCTTTGCATAAGAAACCCGGTTTCTGTTCCCTGCGTTAGAAACCGGGTTTCTCAAAGAAACCCGGTTTCTGGCTGGGAGAAACCCGGTTTCTGTTCTTCACTCCTCTCTCACCTCAATCATCTGCGGTTTTCCCCCCGCCGCGTAAATCTCCCACATCGCCCGATAAGCACTTTCCAAATTACGCACAAACCGGCGCGTGTCAAACAGCGGATAAGTCAGCCGGTTCGCCGCCAACTTATCCTTCAACTGCTGCAACTCACCAACATTTTACCCCAAACGCACTGCCATTGTCTCATACTCCCGCAAATTCCCGACAATTAACTCAGGTAAACCCACCGCCGTCAGCAAACTCGCCCCCACGCGAGAGGCAAAAGTTTGTCCCGGGCAAGTCAAAACCGGCACCCTACCCACAAAGCGTCACTCGCCGTCGTGTGCGCGTTATAACAATAAGTATCCAGCATCAAATCAGCCAGCTTAAACCTCGCCAAGTGTCGGGATTTTGGCAAAAAGCCGGCAAAAACAAGCCGGTGCGCCGCAACTACCCGCGCCGCAGCTTCCCGCCAAAAATTATTCTTTGACTCCTTCTTATCAGCATACAGCCAGAGCACGCTCCCCTCAACCGCTTGCAGCACCCGCATCCAAATGTCAAAGATTTGCGGTTCTATCTTATAGATCTGATCAAAGCAAGCAAAAACAACTCCATTTTCAGGCAAACCCCATTCTGTGCGAGTCACGAGTGCGCGATCCACCGGCTGCTGGCTGTCATTCACCTGATAGCTGTGCGGCAAAATCACCAATTTCTCGGTAAAATACTCCGCAGATGCCGATGGTGTCACCATAGCATCCCCAATGATATAATCGATAAAGTCAGCCCCCATTGTTCCCGGATATCCCAAATAGCTGACTTGAATCGGGGCGGGGCGCAAAGCGAAAATCTCAAAGCGAGCATCCCGCGTGTACCCCTTCAAATCCACCAGAATGTCAATCCCGTCTGCGTGAATACGTTTGGCGCACTCCGCCGCAGATTCCCCCACCAATTCACAGAAGTGTTCCCTGTCGCTAACAATGCGCTTCCTGTAAAAGCTGTCGTCATCTTTCCCAAGAGAGTAGGTAAAAATCTCAAACTCTTCTCGGGCGTGCGCTCCAAACAATCCCAGCATTAAATGACTGGTAGCGTGATTGTGGAAGTCAGCGGAAACATATCCAATCCGCAGTCTCCCCTCCCGCGATCGAGAGTGAGCAAAATTCAGAGACTGTCGCTGTTTTTCCATCCGCCGGCTCACTGCAGAAGCGTGAGATAGAGCGATTGCCAGTTGCGCCCTCGGCTCCCCAACAAATGCTAAACTGTCAAACGGAACCACATCAGTAACTTTTCCTAGTGACAGCTGCTCAGCGGTTAAACTGTGAAGCCGTTCTAAATTTGTCTGGTAATTGCGCCAATCCGCAATAAGCCGGCGCAAGCGAAACAGGTAACTGAATGCCAAAGTAGACTTGGAATTGAGCTCCAGACAGCGCTCTAAAACAACTCTCGCCTCATCCAGCCGGTCTAAATATAACAAGGCAATCCCCATATTGTCGTCAGCTTCAGTATAATTGGGATAAAGTTCAATTGCCTTGCGTAAGCAAGCAATCGCCTCCGTCATCTTCTCCTGCTTTTGCAGGCAAACTCCCATATTATGCCAAGCTTGATAGTGTCTGGGTTCGCGCTCGATAGTTTGCCGATAATATTCTACCGCTTCTGACAATTCCTCCCGCATCAAGCAGATATTGCCCAATTGCACATAAGCCGCAAAATAGTCGCAAGTAGCAGCCATTCTCTGGTACTCTTGGAAAGCCTCATCCAGTTTCCCTTCCCGAAGGACTTGCAAAGTTCTGTAGTACCAGCTTTCAATCTCTTCAGGGGTTAGCCGGTTCTTTTCTTCCGCCTCTATTATCTGGTTCCCAGGCGGAGCCTCTATTATCTGGTTCCCAGGCGGAGCCTGGGAACCGCTCTTTAGAGGCTCCGCCTCTTTTACTATATCACAATCACGAGGCTCTGCCTCGTGATTTGCGTTCCCAGGCTCCGCCTGGGAACGAGTACATAAACGAGAGGTGTCAAAAGTCAACCGGCGCTCAATTTCATCATCCTGAAATCCCAAAGCCATCGGGCGACTAACTCCCGGAAGCACCCCCACGTCGTACAATTCCTTAATAATTCCCTCAAAGCGAAGCCAAACGGCAATATTCCCCGTATTCAGCTCAATCGCCATCAACCCGCACCAAGGTTCAGCATTTTTGGCCATTAACTCCTCATCGAGGACTAACCCGGAAAAGCTCTTATCCCCTCTCGGCTTCGAGAGCCCGACAATAGCATAATTTTTCCCAAACGTCAACCCCCGCAAATAGCCAGGGCAAAAAGTCACCGGCTCAAATTTTCCTGTCCGCAAATCGGCATATCCAAACCAGCCGATACCCGAATTGTGCAGCCACAACCTGCCGTGATAGAATCGCGGCGAGTGGGGCATACTCAAACCGGCACAGACAATTTCATCAGAGGGCACATCAATCACCACACCCCCATCGCGCCGGCTGGATCGCCAGCCATCTATTATATCAGAGCGACTGCAAGCCGTAACAAAGCGGGGTTGCCCGTCAACCACCGCCAAACCGTTGAGGTGACAGCGGTCTTCTGTTACAATTTTAGAGAGAAATTTGGGTTCCCACAAGGGGGCGCAACTGTGGGTATCGCTCAAAGTCGCCAAACAGTTGAGGAAAGTGCTGATAAAGATTACCTCACCGGCACTGTTAACCGCAACGTCGTGGATGTCCAAGTCGCCGGTAGTGTGGCCAATCCGGGGAACGTAGAGTTTGTCATATCCATTATACATCTGCCCCCGTTCCAATATATTATCTAATTGCCACAGCTGGGATTTAGCTCTCATGTAAAGGCGTTCCGGTCTGGCATACAGCCCCATCGCCCTTTCAAAAAGGCGCTCAAATCCGGAAAATCTGCCTTGGGGGTTCCCGCCGATAAGGATGAGGCGGGAAGTTTGATAGGTGGTGCAGGCGAGACTGATTTTCTCCGCTAGTAACCTGTCGATAAATTGACGGTCTCCGTAGAATTATAGGTCAGGATAGGCGGGAGATATTGGGTTAAGTTGGTTCATTTACAATATGGGCATTAGCCGGTATGTTCACCGGACATTGTGAGCGTATGCTTTCAGCCAGTCTGTGGGTTTATGTCTGTTTTTTATATGCTCAGGTTTTCCCTCTCAAAAGTCAAGGTAGTATTAAGAATAATTAACAGATATCTTAGTTTCAATCCCCTATATCCAATGCCGGTAGGGGCGGGTTCACCCAGTGCCACGAATAGATATGCCAGCGTTCGTAGCCACACAAAATTATCCATACATTAGAATTATCTAGTTAATGCTGGCTTCGGCGATAGCATCTATTATATAGTTTATATTTTGGGCAAATATTTATATATATTATATTGCAATTTATATCTTGGAGTATTTGGGCCCACCGGCTCGAACCCAATCCCAGAAAAATTTTTTGCCTGGGGGGGTGAAAAATTTGCGAGACACCCCTATAATGAGAAGCAACGTAAAGAAACGTAAACTCCACTAGCGCACCGGCACGGTTTCTGGTATAGGCCAGTGGCCAGCGCCGGTGCCGCCAGTCGGGCCAACTCCATCTGAACTCATATCCTCTGGAGATTCGTCAATGACCATTGCAATCGGACGCGAGTCAGCCCAAAGAGGCTGGTTTGACGTACTCGACGACTGGCTAAAGCGCGACCGGTTCGTCTTCATCGGCTGGTCTGGACTGCTGCTGTTCCCCTGCGCCTACCTGGCGGTTGGGGGCTGGCTGACCGGCACCACCTTTGTCACCTCCTGGTGTCAAGCCCCCCGAACAGCTTGGGACACTCGATCCTGTTCCTCTGGGGTCCAGAAGCCCAAGGTGACTTCACCCGCTGGTGCCAGCTGGGCGGGTTGTGGACATTCGTCGCCCTGCACGGTGCCTTCGGTCTGATCGGCTTCTGCCTGCGCCAGATTGAAATCGCCCGTCTGGTAGGCATCCGTCCGTACAACGCCATCGCCTTCACCGGCCCGATTGCGGTGTTCGTCAGCGTGTTCCTGATGTACCCCCTCGGCCAGTCCGGCTGGTTCTTCGCACCCAGCTTCGGCGTGGCAGCCATCTTCCGCTTCCTGCTGTTCCTGCAAGGGTTCCACAACTGGACACTCAACCCCTTCCACATGATGGGCGTCGCCGGTATCCTGGGTGGGGCGCTGCTGTGCGCCATTCACGGTGCTACCGTAGAAAACACCCTGTTTGAAGACGGCGAAGGCGCAAATACCTTCCGGGCCTTTGAGCCAACCCAGTCGGAAGAAACCTACTCGATGGTTACCGCCAACCGCTTCTGGTCGCAAATCTTCGGGATTGCCTTCTCCAACAAGCGCTGGCTGCACTTCTTCATGCTGTTTGTCCCCGTGACCGGCTTGTGGATGAGCTCCATCGGCATCGTCGGTCTGGCCCTCAACCTGCGGGCCTATGACTTCGTGTCGCAAGAACTGCGGGCTGCAGAAGATCCAGAGTTTGAAACGTTCTACACTAAGAACATCCTGCTCAACGAGGGCATCCGCGCTTGGATGGCTCCCGCTGACCAGCCGCACGAGAGCTTCATCTTCCC
>JALOOK010000385.1 GCA_025454445.1 Oscillatoria sp. Prado101
ACTCCAGAGATCGCACACTCCAAGTGGAGGATAGCATTTCCAAGAACAATCCCACTTAACGGTGCGCTTCCCTGCAATCCGGACAGACAAGAGCCCGAGCGAGCACAGTGGCGAAAAACGGCGCTCTCAGGTTAGAACTTACGCAAAAACCGGGTTTCCTACCCTGCCCCTTCACTTTCAGCCCCAGGTCTCACACCAGAAACCCGGTTTCTTTCATGGTTGTGCGTAAGTCCTAAAGGTATCTTTGCAGGATTTCAGCCGTCTTCTGGCCAGTTTTTGCCCAGCTGAATCGACTCGCTCTGGCCAGACCCAGTTCCCGCAGGCGGGAGCGCAACCCCGCACTGCTGGCCACTGCCTGCATCGCCTCGGTAATTTTTCCCACACTGTAGGGATCGACTAAAATAGCGGCATCACCGGCAACCTCTGGCAGCGACGACCGGTTCGAGGCAATCACCGGCGTCCCGCAGGCCATCGCTTCCAGCACCGGCAGCCCAAATCCTTCCCAAAGACTGGGGAAAACAAGCGCGATTGCCTGATTGAGAAGCACCGGCAGCTTTTCGTAAGGAACGTAGCCCGGGAATTTCACCAAACTGCCCACACCCAGCTCTTCTGCTTGGGCCACAAGCTGCGGCGTGTAGCGCCGGTCGGCTGTCCCCGCTACCCACAGCTCAAAATCCGACCTGTTGGGCAAAGCGGCGAATGCCTCTATGACTCGGTAGAGATTTTTATACGGGTCGTGGCGTCCCAGGTACAGAAAATAATTGCTCCCAGGCAAATCCAGAAAGCGAAAGTGACTGGCGTCATGCGCCAAGAGAACCGGCGTTACTTTGCTCGCTGGAATTTGCAAAAAGTCCGTGACATCCTGCGCTGTTGCCACTGAGTCGCAGATAATATGCTCGGCAGCGGCTAAAACCCTAGGAAGATAGTACCTGTGGTAAGGGGTCAGGGGAGACAGCCATCTGGGAAAGCGCAGCGGGATCAGGTCATGCACCGTCACGACATACCGGCATTCAGACATTACTGGCGCTTCCGGGATTGGGGAGAACAGCAGGCGGGAGGAAAGCTGGCGATAAATTTTAGGCAGTTGCAGCTGAGTCCACATCAGTCTGGCCATATGCCCTCGCCTGCCTTGAGCGGCGGTTAAATTCGGCGGAACTGGGTAGCAAGTATAGCTGGCAATAGGTTGGCCCACCAATAGCGTCGGATTGAGAGCCTGAAGGTGCGGGAAGAGATTGGTGGCATAGGTGGCCAGCCCGGTCGGTTCAGGAATCAGAAAAGACAGATTAATCAGTAATGAGTTCAACAACGTTGGATGACTCGCTTCAAATAGATTGCCACGCCTGCCAGTTTACCAATCCCCACTTGGGGTCGCACGCACAGCAACAACAGTGCGTGACCGCTCAGGCGGATGAATCTCATTATAAAGGCGGACTTAGCAGCATACCTTTCCATTGCTAGTAAATACCCGCAGGTACTGTATTTAAACTTTGTAAACAAATTTCGGTTGGCTACCGAAGAGGGATAGTGCACCACACCCATTTGGCTTGTCACCCCAATTAAATGCCCCTGCTTAGCATAGCGCTGGCAAAAATCAAAGTCTTCGTAATAAAGAAAGTAATCCGTATCGAACTGCGGGCAGCTGTCAAACTTATTAAAGTTTATTAAGAGGCTACAACCTGTCACCCAGTCACTGCGAACCCACGCAACATCCGGACTGTCACTCAATCTATCTTCGTTAAGCATCGCCCCCGTTTCTGGCACAAATCGACCCCCAGCAAACCAAATCTTCCCGTTCGGCGTACAGACAGTCGTTCCCACTATTGAAAGTTCAGGGTGAGTCTCAAAAAAGCCTTGAACTTTCTGCAGGGAGTCTTCCCGCACCAGGGTGTCTGGGTTTATAATCCAAACAACTGCCCGGGAATCTTGCCGGTAAACCCAGTTGAGTCCCCAGTTGCAAGCCGCCCCAAACCCTAAGTTACTGCCGGCATCTAAAATCAGCGCAGAGTCCTTCTCTAAGTCATAAATCCGTCTGTCGTCTGGGGAGTTATTTACGACTAGGAATTTGCAGGACGTTGCGCCGGCGGCTTGAATGGATTTTAATAGATTGGCAATTAGATCAGCTGAGTAATAGTTGACAGTGATAAAATAAATCACAGGGTAAGGATTGAGGGAGTTTGCCAGTCATCAGTCACGAATGCGGATAACACCTAGAGCGGTTTTCGTATCAGTGAGGTACTGAGAAACCCGGTAACTTTGGCGAAACCGGGTTTCTGGCGTGTACTTCATCCAACTGAAAACCGCTATCTAGCACTAGCCACGCACGGGAACGGACGTAGGACAGGCGTCTCGCCTGTCAAGCGAGACCTTTAGGGCAGGCGGAACGCTTGCGCGGCGCGTACTGAGGGAACGCCTGCCCTACGCCTATATTTCGTATCAAGCGTGTCCATTACTGAGCTGTCTATTGCTATAACACCTGCGGCGTGAGGGTTACAGGTTTCAGCTGTTAAGTTTACCACCTAACACCTAACACCTGCCACCTAACACCTGCCACCTAACACCTAACACCTAACACTTCAGATATAAAGCACTAGCCACTTAGGGCGCGGACATGGGCCAGAACGCATGCATGGCCAGAACGCATGCATGGCCAGATGGCCAGAACGCATGCATCTGTGAGTCTTTCCTATGCGCATGAGCCCCATGCGCATGAGCCCCATGCGCCATGCCATTAATGTCATAACCGAGCGTGAATACTGCTATAGCAGTTCTAAATGATTTGCGCAACCGCTCTTGGCCCAGAACCCCGGAAGAGGGCGGTCTCCTTGGGTGGCCCGCCCCTACGAAACCGGGGTTCTGAAAATTACACGAAGGATTTAGAGGCGCTATATTTCAGGCATCAGCAGGAATCAGTCACGAGAAATTTCTCGTGACTGGCGCTCTCAGCCGCCGCACCACTCGCTGGCAATACATGAACACCCCTTTGAGTTTGTTAATCGCCTCCTTGCGATTGGCAGGTACAGACACTAGCGCCGAGAAAAATGTCAGCACCAGCCGGTATAATAACACGAAGCGACTCGTATGTTTTTCCAGAGCGATCAGGTAACTGCAAATGCTGTGTTGCAGCTTTAAATCCAGGTGGCGATTGGTCATTGAAGAGGGCTGCTGAATCACCCCAATTTTACGAGTCACTCCGATGATATGCCCCTGGCGGGCATAGCGCTGGCAAAAATCAAAGTCCTCATAGTACAAAAAGTAATCTGGATCGAACTGAGGGCACCGATCTGGAAAGCGTTTCAGGTTAATCAGCATACTGCAGCCCGACACCCAGTCTGCCTTCATGTAGGGCAGGGATGCCGGCAGCCGCTGGTCAGTGCCAATGATAGTACCATTTTTCCGCACAAATTCGCCACTGGCAAACCAAACCTCACCGTTCGGATCGTAAATTGTGGTGCCCACAACAGAAATCTCTGGCTTATCCTCAAAGAAATGGGCAGCTTGTTTTAGAGAATTTTCCTCCAAGCAAGTATCTGGATTGATTATCCATACCGTGGCCTCGGGGTCTTGCTCGTAAACCCAGTTCAATCCTATATTGCAGGCTCTGCCATAGCCCAGATTCTCTTCCGCATTGATAATAAATACCCGCTCATCCTTTAAATCATAAATGAAATAATCCTCAAAAGAATTATTTACAATTAGAATCCGGTAAGAGATTTCCCCATCTCTTTTGATGGAGCTGATTAATTTAGAAATTAAGTTAGTGGAATAATAATTGACAGTAATAAAGTAAATCACACCAGTTCAATTTGGCAGTCATCGCCAATCATAAAACGAACCGCTTTTGGCCGCTGGGGCGCGACACCCAGCTGAGCCCTGCGCCCAATCACGCTATCCACAATCCGCTGCTGAATACCGGCAATTTTAGCGCCCTGCAAAATTACGCTGTGCTCCAGGTCGGCTTCGACAAGGGTAACACGATCGGCGATGCTGCTGTAAGGGCCAATAAAGCAGTTTTCCAGATAGCAGTCGCTGCCGATAATCACTGGGCCTCGAATTGAGCTATTGATGACTCGGGTGCCGGCACCGATTTCCACCCGCCCAATGATTTGACTCCGGTCGTCCACTTCCCCCCGCACTGAAGCCGTCAGCCTCGTGTCCAGAATAATCCGATTCGCTTCCAGGAGGTCATCTTTTTTCCCGGTATCCAGCCACCATCCTTCTAGCGTACAGGCTTCTACTTTTTTTTGCGCGTCGATCAGGCGCTGAATGGCGTCTGTAATCTCCAATTCCCCACGGAGAGAGGGCTGGATCTCGGCAATCGCCTCGTGGATGGCCCTCGAAAAGAAATAAATCCCCACCAGTGCCAGATTCGAGGGAGGATCTTTAGGTTTTTCCACCAGCTGCAAAACCCGACCGCTAGCGTCCAATTTGGCCACCCCGAAGGCGCTGGGATTGGGAACCCGCCGCAGCATAATTAGCCCGTCCAGCTGCTGCTGCTTAAAACTCTCCAAAAATGGCTGCAACTCACTCTCAATTATGTTGTCCCCCAAATACATAATGAACGGAGAATCCCCCAAGAAGGGCTGGGCCACTTTCACGGCGTGGGCCAGACCGGCAGGTGACTGCTGGAGGATATAGGTAATGCTGGCACCGAAACGCTCCCCGCTGCCGGTTGTGGCCTTCACCTCAAAGCCGGTTTCCGGACTGATGATAATCCCAATCTCCCGTATCCCGCTAGCGACAATGCTTTCAATCCCGTACCACAGGATCGGCTTGTTGGCCACCGGCACCAGCTGTTTGGCACCCGTATAGGTCAAGGGGCGCAGGCGTGTGCCTTTCCCGCCGGACAGAATCAGGGCTTTCATAAGCTTGTAGTTCTTACCTGTTTGCTGTTCAATTGTACGCGCCGGCAGTGCCCGCACTGCCGCCGTCAGACTCTTCTATTGCCAAATCTTGCCCAACCTCCCGAATATACCATGAAACGTGCCGGTCAGGCAAGCCCACAGCTTGAGACTTTTTGGTTCCGGATCGTACAGCCCGACCAAAATCATCGTGTGCGCCATATATTTGAGCCGTCGCAAAACGCTGCTGGCGCGATGCCATCCCCGAGCGTAATGAATTGCCAGATA
>JALOOK010000386.1 GCA_025454445.1 Oscillatoria sp. Prado101
AGCCTTAGTGACATCGTTCTTCATCTTTGCCTTTGAGTCGGAGAGTTCCTACTGGGCATTTCAGCAAACCGAAAGACTCTCATTCGATGCCTGTCTGAAAAATCCCGCACGACTTCTAGAAGTATTCGGCAACCTCTCCTATGGCATCTATATTTGGCACGTCCCGATTAATCGAAGTCTAGCCCCTATTGTCACCTCAGATATTCCCGTGGAAGCCTTCTATTTCAGGCTGACCTCAACCCTGCTCATGTCCGCATTACTCGCCACCGTAACCTACTACTTAGTAGAAATACCAGCCGCCAGACTCAAAACATTTAGAAAGTCCTGAAGCCAGCATTTCCTTGCGGGGGGTGCGTTCGCCGAAAGTGCGGCACCTCACTTCTATAGCGCGTCTAAATACTTCGCGTAAATTTCAGAACCCCGGTTTCTTTCAGAAACCGGGGTTCTGGGCTAATAGCGGTTGCGCAAATGATTTAGAACTGCTATAATAACTCAAGTTCCTACCTACAAGGTCTTTCCATCTAGATCCCCCCAAACGGGGCGGAAGGGCCCGCCCCTACGAAAGGGGGGCTTTGAGATGTTCCCCCCCTTTGTAGGGGCGGGGCACCCACGGAGGGTGCCCCGGCTAGGGGGGATCTAGGCTGACTCTCTGGTAAGTAGCAACTTGGGTTATAATAAAAATTATTTCACAAATCAATTATATAGCAGTATTCACTTAGGCCAGGACAGTAGGACAGGCGAGACGCCTGTCCTACGCCTTTTATCCCTAGGTCACTGATGTCCGTGCCCAATATGACTGCTGCTATAACCGCTATAACGCACCCTACTTTGTTACTTCTAAAACTTGTAACTCAAAACAGAAATCACCGGCCCCTCTGCGGGGACATCAGCAGGAGTGAGCGTCAGAGTATCACTATTAATGGAGCGAATCGAAGCCTTATTAACCAAACTCAGGAATTCATCAAGAGGGGCAAGATCGCAAGTATTCGCATCAGCAGCTTGAGTGCGGTAATGGGTGGGAATCACCATCTTCGGATTCAGGACTTGCATCGCTTGAACAGCTTCTTGAGGCGTGTAGGCTTTTGGCCCGCCGCCCACCGGCAGCAGCAGCAAATCGGGACGCCCCATGAGGATTTTTTGCTCGATGGTAATCGGCGCAGCCGCACCCCCCAAGTGGACAATATTAATGCCGGCTTGCGACCATTTCCAAACCACATTGATACCAAATCGCCGCCCGCCAGAGCGATCGTGGGCTATCTGAATGCCCTGGATCTGTTTCCCGCCCAGCTGATAAACCCCCGCTTCGTACAGCAGTCTCGGATTTCCGGGCACAACTTCTAGCGATCCTTCATCCAGCAGCTGAGAGCTAATCAGCACCAAATCTGCAGCAACACTGGGAGCGCGATACCCCGCTGTGCAGCCCAGCGGTTTAAAGGGATTGACCAATACCCGCTGTCCGCCACCGGCAAACAAAAAGCAAGTGTGACCCAACCACTGAACAGAAAGGGAGTCACTGGTTTGCGCCCGAGATGGCTGAGTGCCGGCACTCAGGCTAGTTGCCAGAGCCGCACACACACCCATCGGGACATAGCGCATCAACTGTCGCCGCTTGATCATCAAATTTCTCCGTTTGCAGTCAACTGTTAATTTTCCCCCGCAAGCGAGCCGCCGATTAACAGTCAACAATTAACAGAATTAACCCCTCTCCCTACAGCCGTTCCAGGAAGTTCCGCAGCATTTGCTTCCCAGAACTGGTAAGAATACTTTCTGGGTGAAATTGCACGCCTTCGATGTGAGGGTAGTCCCGGTGGCGGACGCCCATAATAGTCCCGTCCTCAACCCAGGCAGTAATTTCCAGCACTTCTGGACAAGTTGGCCGGTCAATCACCAAACTGTGATAGCGAGTAGCCGTCAGGGGAGATTCCAATCCCCGGAAAACCCCAACGCCGGTGTGGTGCACCTGAGAGGTTTTGCCGTGCATGAGTTCTGGGGCAGAGACAATCTGGCCACCAAACACTTGACCAATACTTTGATGCCCCAAACAGACGCCGAAAATCGGCAGTGTGTGGCCAAGCTCTCTAATCAAATCGAGAGAAATGCCCGCATCTTCCGGGCGTTTGGGACCGGGGGAAATCACCACCCCAGCCGCCCCAGAGGCGCGGATATCCTCCAGAGAGATTTGGTCATTGCGGTACACCTGAATTTCAGCCGCCACCGGCAATTCAGCGCCCAACTCTCCCAGATACTGCACCAAGTTGTAGGTGAAGCTGTCGTAGTTATCGATAACAATAATCAAAGCTGACACTCCTGAGCGCGAGATCGCAATTGCCCAACCAATTTGTGGCTTCAGAGCTCTCGCTAATTGCTAAAAGCTAATTGCTGAAACCTTGGCCAGCAGTGGGGGCAGCAGCAGGGAGCCGGCCACAAGCACAGCGGCGAAAGCCGAAACCAGAACTGCCCCAGCAGCGCAGTCCTTTGCAATTTTAGCGAGTTCGTGGTAACTCTGCTTAACCGTTAAATCAACTACCGATTCAATCGCCGTATTCAGCAATTCCATCGCCAGCACCGCCCCAATCGTCAGCCCAATCACCGCCATTTCCACCGCCGGCAGCTGCAAAAAAACGCCCAGGCCAATGGCCAGAGCGCCAATTGCCAGGTGGATGCGAAAGTTCCGCTGGGTTTTAAAGGCGTAGCTAAGACCAGCCCAGGCATATTTGAAACTGACGAACAAGTTGGGGGCAATCCGCCACGAGAGCAGCCGCTTGCGTTCCACCACCACACTCGCGCCGTTTGGGGGCGGTGTCGAACCGTCTTTTGTCATGGGCAGAACACTCGAAAATAAAAGCTTTTTGCTTAAGGATTTCGCCGTTGCCGACGTTCCAGGCCGTTTATTTAACTGCATAATGGGTAAGATGAACGCACTTGAGACCGGTGCTCGCGCTAACCACTCCTGCACCCCGCACACTTAAGACTGCATTTCTATTTCCTCTTCAGTCAATAGACCAATTGCGTGCAGTAAAGTTGCTTGTTGGTTGAGCATGCGAGTCAAGCTGTCAGAATCCGGGTGGTCCCAGCCCAAAAGATGCAGCAGTCCGTGGGCTGCCAGCCATGCCAGCTCAGTCTGCAAGCTGTGCCCCCGATCGAGGGCTTGCCGGTTGGCCGTCTCTACCGAAATTGCGATATCACCCAGATACACAGGCTCCTCGTCGAATTCCTCTGCCGGTTGAGGATAGTCTACCTCCAAAGCAGCAAAAGCTAACACGTCGGTTGGTTTGTCCTGGTGACGGTACTGGGCGTTGAGGGCTTGAATTTCAGCATCGCCGGTCAGGCGCAGGCTCAGTTCTAGGGCCCGCTCCGGTGGCAGCTCCCCATACAGGATTTCTAGCCACTGGTAAAACCAATTCTGCCAGGTTTCAGCGCCTATTGCCGTATAAACAGTCACTAAAGACTGGCCGGAAGAGTCCGCCTGGAAACAGTCCTGCACACTGACTTCCACTTGCAAGCTTGCGGTTCCCATGCAGCATTACTCCCCGCTTAACGAGTCAAGTAGGCCAGCCCGACCAGAACCGTCAGCAAACCACCAGTGGTGAGGGCGAAATGCTTCAGCGATGTCCCCCGCTTGCGCACCATATTGCGCATGGCCAACTTCACATAACTCGGTTGCGGTTCCGCTGGCACCGGCACCCCTGCGGGCGCAGTTGTCTCAGACGGCTGCTTTGAAACTTGAGAAGGTGAACCGGTTTGGCTCATAATCATGCGCTCCTACAGGCTAGCGTGCGTATTATCCACCCAAAACGGGATCGTAAAAATACCCTAACAAATTTTCCCCCAAATGTAACAAATTATTTAGCCCCCCCAGCGCTACAGGGGCGGCTTCTCTGGCACAAAAGCGGGGAGCGCCAAAGTCCACCCGTACCCCTGAGCCCGACGCCGCCTCACAGCTGCAGCCTTGGGGCGGGTTCACCGCCAGCAGACTCCCCCCCTGCGATGTTCAAAAAAAATTCAAAAAAAACAGTCGCCGCTGCGACTGCTCCATCCCGGTCTGTAGGGCCAGTTGACCAACTGGCCCACCGGCAGCCAGAGATTCCCGACCGCTGACTACATATCGCCGCCGCGAGCCGCCAGCAAAAAGATCACCACCGGGCCTGAAAGCATGATCAGGGCCACGAAGGTCAGCTGAAATATGGGTTCCAAGTTGGCGTTGCCTAGAAAATTCGTTAAAAAGTCCATTTCTCCTTCCTCTTTGTCCTAACTGACACAGCAGCAGCGCTGAAAAATCCGTTTTCGATTTTACCCGACCGGCACTCCTTTCTTTTAAGTAACTTTACAAAAATCCATAAAATGCAATAAGCTGGCCGCCCGTCGCGCCCGCCGCAGGCGGCTAAAAACCGCTAAGCTCAGAAGGTTGGAGAGTTTCCCGCAGGGATCTCCACCCCTAACCCCTACCCCCTACCCCCTACAATGGCCACTTGGCGCTGCACGAAATGTGGGGCCTGCTGCTATCTCGACCCCAACGAGCGTCCCAACTTAGATGAGTATTTATCTCCAGAGGAGCTGCAGGTGTACCTGAGCATGATCGGTGACGATGGCTGGTGCGTAAACTTCGACCGCACCAGCCGAGAGTGCCGCATCTACCAGGATCGCCCTCGCTTCTGTCGGGTGCAAGCCGATGTCTTTCAAGACTTATACGGCATTGATGCCTCGGAGTTAAACGACTTTGCCATTGACTGCTGCCGGCAGCACATTGAAGACATGTACGGCGAGCAAAGCCTGGAAATGATTCGCTTCAACCGAGAAGTTGGCCCGTGAGTCCGCTAAATTTACCGCCGCCTACGCCTAGCTGGTAGCTTCTGTTGCCGAACGCCAGTAGCGCCTCTCCACGTGCTCGCAGCTCCAGCAATTGTGGATCGTCGGGCAACGCTCTATGGAGTGCTTCCCTCTTACGACACACCTTGTCGCGTGCCTGAGCAATCAGGTCCGCCAGCCCTTGGCGGTCCGGCATCTCATTGAACCGACGCGCCACTGGATCACAGTGCGCTGCGTTTCGAGCGGCGGAGCAGAACCTCGTAGCGCTTTTCCAGCATGTCGGCGCGGGCTTTGTCGCCAGCAGTCC
>JALOOK010000387.1 GCA_025454445.1 Oscillatoria sp. Prado101
CGACAAGGCATCTACTGCGTTATCTGCGACTAGAACCCGACAGTCAGCTTCTAGGGTTCGTTTGATCAGTTCAAGCATAACAGCGCTATCATCCACTGCTAGAATCGTCGGTACAGAATTCAAATTTGAAGGCATAGTTTCCTCCTCTGGCCGTTCGGGACATTGAGAACCCGCATTGCAGGCTGCCAGTTTTCCTGGCGGGGGCAAGCACAGCCGCCTGCGGCTGCGGTCGCAGACAGGCACTGCAGGCGAAATTGGGGCAGGCGTGAAAATGCAGAGCGCGAGCGTCGCGTCTCTACAGGAGAGTGGCAGAAGTTTTCTTTCTTCTTGCTTCTTCCTTGTTCTTTAGACGAGGGAAAACCCTTGATTGTACAGGCTGTGCCGCAGCAGTCGCAGGCGGGCCCCAGACCTAGACTGGGTGAAAAGACTTTTCACGCATTAGTTTGAAAAGTCGTGTTTCCCAAATCAGTTTATCGTTATAATTTATCGTAACCTTGATTGTCGGTGAAAAACTTTAAACTTAAGTAAATTTCCGATCCCGATTATATACAAATAAGCAATTATTAATATTGCGCACAGTTTATTAACAGGTTTTTAAGGGTGCGGGCCGGATTGCCGGCTGCCGGCAATCCGGCACCGGAAAAAGGGGCCGGTCGCGGGGGGCGGCTGCCGGGGGCTTGCCCCTACAGCTGTAAGGGCAGCGGGCAATCGCGCCCCAATTTAGAGGAGTTTTCAAATCCATGCGGTAGCCCCCCTTGTGCCCTCTTCTGGCCTCGAAAGCAGGTGCGCTTGCTGAGGGGGGGAGTAGGGGCCTTGAGCTGAAAGTAGGGGAATTTCAATCGCCGGTAGGGATTCACACAAACGAATGGCGCAGGCTTATATATCATAGCAGATTACCAGACATAGTAAGTATTCGCACGGACGGGCGACAGGGCAAGCGCCGGCCTCACCTCCTTTGGGTGTGGCCCGGGGCTGGGGGAGGACAAATTTTCATTCTTTGTTTGAGTGGGACGATGCCGAGACAGAAAAACCGCTCGCCCAACCCCTGTCTGGATTGCAGGGGAATTCTCCCCCCCCGCAGGAAAACCGGTCGCGGCTTGAAAGCAGGCAGGCTGGCGACCGGCAAGCAATTTAATGTTTATTAAAAAAGGCTTTAAAAAAGCTTAAAAATTTTCAGATAGAAACATCCCTTCTGCGGGCATAATAGAGCTAGCTGGTTCTAGGTGCAGCAGGCGTGTTTTAATCTGCGGGCAGCCAAGAGAAGGAGGAGTGGGCGAGGGAAGTGGCGGTTGCTTTCCGGCAGCAGCCGGCAATTGGCACCGGTGCAGTCCTTGGGAAACACGCAGGTCTGCAGTAATTGACTTCATGCTTGAGGCTTAACTGGAATCAAAGCGCGGTAATGCGAGTGGCGGACGCCCCTAAAAAAAAGAAAAACTCAAATTCAAACACCGTCAAGTGCTTGCCCTGAACAAGAGTGTGACAGGTTCCGATGGGGGAGGACAACAGAAACATGAAAGCACCGTGGCAAAGTTTCGCATCGCTAGGCGGGTGCCCGCCGCAACCCCAAAAAAAAGAACAGCAGTATCCCATCTGTGACGCAGCGTCTCAGGCAGATTTAGACGATCTGACTCGTCTGGCCGCTTATATGTGCTTGACGCCGGTGGCCTTCCTCAGCCTCAGCGATGGAAAGCAACTGCACATCGTGTCTGAGTTTGGCTGCCAGAAGAGTCAAGCCTACCGCTACAGGTCGGCGTGCTACCATACTTGCCAGCAATCTGACTTGCTGATTGTCCCGGACGTGCTAGCGGAGGACTGCTCTGTCACACCCGAGGCAGTGAATCCGAAATCTGCGCCCAAGAGCGATCGAGACTGTGAGCGGAGCAAAAAAAGCAGCCAGCTGAGGTTTTACGCGGGATACCCGCTGACGGGTGCTGCCGGTGTGAGGATCGGGGTGCTGTCGGTGATGGATTATCAGCCAAGAGCTCTTAGTGGCGAACAGCAGCAGGCTTTGCGGATTTTGAGCCGGCTGGCGGCTGAGCTACTGACCTTCCGTGACGGTGCCTGCTCGAGCGTTACCGAAAACGCTAGGGGGTTTGGCGACAGCGCCGAGCCCAACACCGACGGCGGTGCGGAGCTAGAAAAAGGCTTAAAAACCGCGATATCCAATCAGACCGGTGCCATTTACCGTCTGGGGTATGGCGACAAGAGGTGGGGCATCGAGTTGATCAGCGATACCATCCAAGACATTTGCGGATATGTAGCCGAAGAACTGATGGGGGGAGATGGCCGCACCCTGGCCAATATAATTCATCCACAAGACCGGCAGCGGGTGTGGTCGCAGCGCTGGAGCGGCGAACAGTGGCCCTACTCCACAGACTATCGCCTGATTCACGCTGATGGCACTGTGAGGTGGGTGCGGGATCTCGCCGTCAGTCTCACCCCCGAGCGAGAGGTGAAAGGCGGGGGACAGATGTCCGTTTTCGGGGTCATCTTTGATATCAGCGAGCGTGTGGAGATGGAGGAGAGCGAAAGCAAACAAACCGGCAGGCAGATGGCCCACATCTTGGACAGAATCAGCGATGCCTTTTTTACCCTGGATCGGGACTGGCGCTTCACCTGTTTGAACTCGCAAGCCGAGGTGCTTTGGTGTCAAACAAGGGATGAGTTAATTGGCAAGTGTATCTGGGACTTGTTCCCAGACTTGACCGCCACACCGGCTAGAGCCCGCACAGAAACGACTTTCCGCCTCCAGCTGGAGCGGTCGGCATCGCTGGCCGTTCCGGTTGAGTTCGAGACTCTGCACCCTGCTCTTGGAATTTGCCTGGAAGTGCGAGCCCGTCCTTACGCGGATGGGCTGTCTGTCATCTGCCGGGACGTAACTCACAGAAAATCTGGCCAAGACGGAGAGCGCGACCGCCTGTGGGCTTTGTGCGCCGCAGTGGGGATGGCGCTGGCCTCTGGCGGCGCTTTGCCAGACGTCCTCAAACGCTGTACTGGCGCTGCGGTCGAGCATTTAGAGGCTGCCGGCGCTCGCATCTGGACATTTAACCCCACGGCCCACCGGCTCTCCCTGGAGGCTACAAGCGGCGAGCCGACGCGCCCTGAAGACAGCGAGGGGGAAACCTCGATCGTCGATTTTATTGCCAGCAACCGGCAGCCGGTCAGCGGTCAGCTGCGAGTGGTGAGCGGCAAATTGAGAGCGGTTAGCAGCAGTGGCCACTTTCCGGGGGCGAGCGCGGAGGACACATGCCCCCACACGCTTTACCCCTGGCAAACCCGTTCCAGGTGGGGCGGGCAAGGTAGCACCGGCACTACAGCGAAAAACTATTTTACAGGCTACCCCCTGATTGTGGAGGAGCGGTTGGTGGGGGTAATGGCTGTGTACAGCTGCCTGCCGGTGAGTGAAGAAGTTCGCAGCCTGCTGGAGTGGGTGGCCAATAGCATCGCGGTCGCCATTGACCGCTGCTGGGCGCGGGAAGCTCTCCTCAAACGCCGAGAGGGCTTGCTGTTCCGTCTGGCCAGCCAGATCCGCAACTCCCTCGACCTCAACACGATCTTGGAAACGGCGGTGTGCGAGATCCGCAACCTGTTGCAGATTGACAGATGTCATTTCTTGTGGTATCTGCCGCACCCTGAAAGTCCGAGCCTGACGGTCACCCATGAAGCCCGTTCCGCTGATTTGCCGAGTCTGCTGAGCGACTGTCCCCCGCAGCACTTTGACTGTTTGGCTCGCAGAATCCAGAATCTGGAACTGCTGCGGGTCGATGACTTGCAGCTGGCAACCGACTTGGATGGGAATACGCACGCCCTTTTGAAAAGTTTGGGCATGACGTCTCAGCTGCTGCTGCCCCTGGAGACGCGCTCTGGCCAACTCGGTGCGGTGGTCTGCAGCCACTGCAGCGGTCCGCGCCCCTGGAGCGACAGCGAGGTGGAGCTGCTGCAAGCGGTGGTCAACCAGCTGGCGATCGCCATTGACCAAGCGGAACTCTACGCCCAAACCCACGCCGCCGCTCTGGCGGCCCAAACCCAAGCCCAACAGCTGAGTGAGGCGCTGCACAATCTCAAGCAAACGCAAGCTCAGCTGGTTCAGAGCGAGAAGATGTCCAGCCTTGGCCAAATGGTGGCCGGTGTGGCCCACGAGATTAACAATCCCGTCAATTTCATCTACGGCAATCTTACCTACGCCAATAACTACATCCAAAACATCCTGGGGCTGTTAAAACTCTACCAGGAGTACTATCCAACCCCGGTGGCGGAAATTCAAGAGCGGGTTGAGGAGATGGATTTGGAATTCCTGATTGAGGATTTGCCTAAAATCCTCTCCTCGATGGAGATGGGCGCTGACCGCATTCGGCAGATCGTTCTGTCGCTGCGCAATTTCTCCCGCCTCGACGAGGCGGAAAAGAAATCTGTGGATATCCATGAAGGGCTCGACAATACGCTGCTGATTTTGCACAACCGCTTGAAGCCGAAAGGGAAGAGTGCTGGCATTCAGATTATTAAAGAGTACGGAGATATCCCTCGGGTGGTGTGCTACCCCGGCCAGCTGAATCAGGTGTTTATGAATATCCTCAGCAATGCCATAGACGCCCTGGAAAGCCAAAGCGATCCTCGGGAGATCGCTGTCCGCACCGAGGTGACAGACGCCGCCGGTGAGGTGGCGTCGCAGCAGCTGCCAGCATCGAGTGGAAAACAGGTGGTGATTCGGATTCGGGACAATGGCCCTGGAATGACGGAAAATGTCAAGCAGCATTTGTTTGACCCCTTCTTTACCACCAAGCCGGTTGGCAAAGGCACCGGTCTGGGGCTGTCAATTAGCTACCAGATCGTGGTGGAGAAACATGGCGGCTCCCTCAAGTTTTTTTCCGAAATCGGGCAGGGTTCAGAGTTCTGGATTCAAATTCCCCTGCGGGGGAAGTAGGGGCGGGCACTACCCCGGTAGGCAGGGGCGGTCTTGCCGCACCGGCACTACCCCGGCAGAGGCGGTCGTGCCGCACCGGCACTACCCCGGAGTGGGGCGGGCTTTTGTGCCACCGGCACTACCCCGGAGTGGGGCGGTCGTGCCGCACCGGCACTACCC
>JALOOK010000388.1 GCA_025454445.1 Oscillatoria sp. Prado101
ATTTTGTGGAAGCTTACCGGGGGAAAAGTTCACGCCACAGATTGCAGCAACGCCAGCCGCACCATGCTGATGAATCTGGCTTCCCGGGAGTGGGATGCGTCACTACTGGAGCTTTTTGGGATTCCCGCTCATTTGATGCCTTCCATTCAGCCGAGTCTGGGACTATTTGGCAGCACTGAGCCTGAATTGCTGGGCGTGCCGGTGCCGGTGACTGCGATCCTCGGAGATCAGCAAGCTTCACTGTTCGCTCACGGTTGCGACCGCCCCGGTTTGCTAAAGTGTACATACGGAACTGGCAGCTTTCTGGTTGCTCACACAGGCGATACCTGGCAGCGCTCTCGCCACCAACTCCTCTCCACAATCGCCTGGACACAGGCCACTGAGAGCGGTGCAGTGCGAGCCGGCTATGCTATAGAAGGCAGTATTTTCACAACCGGAGCCTGCGTGCAGTGGTTGCGGGATGGCATTCAGCTGATTGCGGCGGCGGCTGATACCGAACAGATGGCGCAGCGCGTGGCTGACACCGCCGGTGTTTATTTTGTCCCCGCCTTGAGCGGTTTGGGTGCCCCCCACTGGGACATGAGTGCCCGGGGGGCATTTTTTGGGATCACCGGCTCCGTGCGCCGGGAACACATGGTGCGAGCCGTGCTAGAGGCGATCGCATATCAGGTCAAAGAAGTCGTAGAGGCGATTAACCGCGATACCGGCACCGATATCGCCTTGCTGAAGGTGGACGGAGGAGCCTGCCAGAATGATTTTTTGATGCAGTTTCAGGCGGATGTTTTGGGAATCCCCGTAGAGCGTCCAGTTTTTAAAGATGCCTCGGCACAGGGAGCCGCCTTTGCAGCGGGCTTAGCGGCTGGTTTTTGGCAAAACTATTCCGCCCTAATCGCCAGTCGCCAGATTGACCGGATTTTCCAGCCTGGAGTTGGCGCAATCCCGGCGCTGGCGAATTTCGCCGTCTGGCGTCAAGCAGTTGAGAGAGCAAAACACTGGGTGCAGTAAAGGGAGCCGGTTATGCTAAAAAGCATTAACGATTTGACTGTCACTGATGCCTTTGCTTATTTCTATAATCAGTAATGGGTTCGAGCTGCTGAAAGGCTTTGGCGATCGGGGAAAAATCTGCCATATAAGCTGTTAGGCTTTAAATCAGTTTGTGACTTGAAACGGGCGCGGAGCCGATAACGGGGCGAATCCCTACCCTGCGAGTCGGCTTCCCGTAAGTTGCCAGGAATCGAGGGTTAGCGCCAAAGGGCGTTCCCACTGCAAGTAACGCCAACTTTTGTATTGCAGATAACAATACTTGATTTCGGCTTGTCACTGCCAGCTTGGGGGCGGCTGATATAAATTTCGGTTAAATACTTTTTATTAATTGGCGCTGGGAGGCTGACGTGGTGGGAGCGGGAAGAGGAATTAATCCAGGGTAATTAACCGAAAGTGAGTTGGCCTGCCTGACCGCCAAAAAGCCACTACAGGGGAGAACCACAAGCGTTCGCTGCAATTATGGGTTCTGTTTGAGGAGTTCGCGCAAACAGCCAGGGGGTGTGGACATGGCAATACAGGCCAGCTGCATGACTTGAGCCGGAAAGGAGGGTGGCGGGGGTAGCGACATCTGGTGATTTTAGACATTCCTTTGATACTATGCTACAACACAGAAGGAAAAATCAGGGAATAATGGAGGTCTTGCGGTGGATCTGGAAGCTGATCGCCAACGGTGCTTGGACAGTTTGGTTTGGGCCATCAAGCAGCTACAGGGTCAAGTCGAGCCAGCGCAACTGGAGACGACGGCTGAGCTGATTATCCAAACCATGACTGGCCCTTGGCGCTATTTTCACACTCCCAATCACATTTTCGAGGTGGGCGGGTCAAAAGATGCTATTGAAGTTTTGGCTGCTTTGTTTCACGACCTCGTGTATGTACAAGTCGATCAGGGCGTCAGTCTCAACATCGGCAGTTACATCGCTCCTTTTGTCAAGGAGGTGCGCGGACAGCTGGTGATTCGAGACGCCGCTGAACTGCAAAAAGACCGCATGTTTGAGATTGTGGCGGCGGTATTTGGGTTTGCTGCCGGTCAGACTCTCTCGCCATTCGCAGGGCAAAACGAATTTCTCAGCGCTGTCATTGCTGCCAAGTCCCTAGAGCATTTTCTCAAGCCTGATCTGATCGCTGAGATAGCAGCCTGTATCGAAGCCACGATTCCCTTCCGTCCCAAGTTACCGTCCGGTTTGAGCGCTAGCGACACGCTGTGCCAGCGCTTGACCTCAACTAATCAGCAGTTCGACTTGGGGTGGACAGATGCCCAAATCTGTGCGGCGGTGAAGCGCTCAGTGCGATTAGCGAACCGGGACGTTGAAAATTTTGCCTGCGTCAATTCGGCGGATTTTTTGGACAATACTTGGAATCTGCTGCCCGAAACCAACCACGAGCTGTTAAATAGCAATTCTTACACGGTTCGTGACTTCCGCAGGTCCCTGCAAAAGATGGAAGGATTTATGAACTTCCTCAAACCGGAATTGGTGTTCCAGCAGTTCATGGGGGAGCCGGATGATGCGACTTACGAATCTTTGGTGGCCCGCACGAGAAAGAACATTGAAGTGGCGAAGCTTTATTTGGGGAGCAAGCTGGTCGCCATCGCCATACTGGAGGCGCTTTCCTATCGCATGGGACGGGATATACCCCTGTCAGCGATGATGGGAGAGTTGCCCGGTTCCGGCGGTAAAGTGGCAGCTTTGGAACGGCTTCTGCCCGATATAGCCAACGGACACCAGCTGGCAAATGGCTTGGAAAGCGAAGTGTTAGAACTGCTGTCAAAGGGTCGAATTCGAGAATCCACTTATGATATAAAAAATTCACCTACTACTACTTTTATCATCAAATCTATCGGGTTTAACTCGGTGAGGAATCTCCTGAAACCGGCCAAGGACTTCTTTGCGGCAACCATTTCATCGGAAGATTTTCTATCCGAGTGCGACGCTCGTGTGGTGGAGACGATCGTCTCAGGAGTGCTGCAGCTTTTTGAAAGTCGAAAAGCCGCTCTGAGTTCCTATAATTGAAAACTGCGTCGAATTGCGGGAGTGGGGTGATATATAGCGGTTCTCAGATTAGTGAGGTACTGAGAAACCCGGTTTCTTTAAGAAACCGGGTTTCTGGGCCATAGAGGACATTAGACCTTGAGGGCCGGAGGGAACGCCTGTACGCCTATACCTCGTAGGACAGGCGTTCCCTCCGATCAAGCGTGTCCTAAACGGGGCGAGCACGGGCGGCGGGGCGGCCACTCTTGGCGGGGCGGCCACTCTTGGCGGGGCGGCCACTATGCAGCCGCCCCGACAAAGCAGGTTCCGTCGGAATACAGCACTATTATTTCTATCGTTCCCAGGCAGTAGGGGCGGGTGAGAGTGCCCGCCCCGAGACGAGGGATGATATCACCGGCTCCTACCGGCACGCCCGCTATTCCCCTTATCTGGCGACCGCATAGATAAGCCGATCCGCTTCAATTTCTCATTCACTTCCAGCACCCGCACCTTCACAACTTGCCCCACTTTCACCACCTTCTTGGGGTCATCAACAAAACGGTCAGCCAGCTGCGAAATATGCACCAAACCGTCCTGGTGCACTCCTATATCCACGAACGCGCCAAAATTCGCCACATTCGTAACAATTCCCTCCAGCTCCATGCCAACCGTTAAGTCTTTAATTTCCTTAACCCCTTCTTTGAAGGTGGCATACTTGAACTGCTCGCGCGGATCCCTTCCCGGCTTTTCCAGTTCACTCATTATATCGCGAAGCGTAGGCAAACCGACAGTATCGCTCACATATTTTTTCAAATTAACCGACTTCAGCCGATCAGCCGCCTGCGCTATCTTATCCAGCGCCACACCGGCATCCTTAGCAATCGCCTCCACCACAGAATAGCTCTCCGGGTGCACCGCCGTATTGTCCAGCGGATTGTCTCCGCCGCGAATCCTCAAAAAGCCCGCCGCCTGCTCAAATGTTTTAGGGCCAAGCTTGGACACCTTGAGCAGCTCCCGGCGATTTTTGAAAGCGCCGCGATCGTTGCGATAGGCGACAATATTTTTGGCGACGGTTGGCGTAATCCCAGACACAAAGGTCAAAAGTTCCTTGGAGGCAGTGTTCAGATCCACGCCCACATAGTTCACACAGCTTTCTACCGTCTCGTCTAGCTTTTTCTTGAGCAGTTTTTGGTCAACATCGTGCTGGTACTGTCCCACACCAATTGACTTCGGGTCAATCTTAACCAGCTCAGCCAGCGGGTCTTGCAACCGGCGTGCAATGCTGATCGCACCCCGCACTGTCAGATCCAGCTCGGGAAACTCATCTCGCGCCACATCCGAAGCGGAATAAATCGACGCGCCCGACTCATTGACTATCACTTTCACCGGCTTGCGCTCCAGCAGAGCCAGCACCTCAGCAATAAACTCATCCGTCTCGCGGGAAGCCGTACCGTTACCAATCGCAATCAGCTCAATCTTATACTTCTCAACCAGACTCTTAATAGTGCCGACAGCCTGAGTTCGCTGCGCCGCACTTTGGTGGGGAAACACCGTCTGGTATTCCAAAAATTTCCCCGTTTCGTCGAGAACAGCAACCTTGCAGCCGGTGCGAAATCCTGGGTCGATTCCCAACGTCGGTTTCATGCCGGCGGGAGCCGACAGCAGCAGCTCGCGCAGATTCTCCTCAAAGGTCTTAATTGACTCCACATCCGCACCGGCTTTCCTGTCGGAGCGCACTTCAGTCGTCAGGGAGGTTTTCATCAGCCGGCTGAAGGCGTCTTCCAGCATCTGCTTGTAAAACTCCCGCACCGCCGGCACCTTCGTCTTAATTTCCTGCGCCTGCAAATAAGATAGCACAGCCGACTCGTCGAAGTCAAGCTCAACGCTCAGCACTCCATCAGCCTCACCCCGCAGCAGCGCCAGCATATTGTGCGGCGCAACATCTTTCACCCTCACCTGATAGTTGCGGTACATCTCGAACTTAGTGCTGCCCTCCGGATACTCATCTTTAATCCGCGAAACGAAACTCCCTGATTTCATCAAA
>JALOOK010000389.1 GCA_025454445.1 Oscillatoria sp. Prado101
TCACGTCCGCGATGGTTGATGCGGAGGTCATTCGCCAGAAAATCCCCGCCTTATTTCAGTACCGCCCCTGCTTTGAGTCAGTGGAAGCTTGGACGAACCGGCAAACCATGCTAGCCGTGGCTCACCTGATGATTGCCGCCAAGATTTTCGGCGTGGACAGCTGCCCGATGGAAGGGTTTGTCAGCGCTCAGGTTAAGCAGGCATTCAATATTCCCCCAGAAGTCGATGTCTGCTGTTTGCTGGCGCTGGGTTACGCAGCTGAACCGTTTAAGCCCTATGGTGGCCGGTTTGGCACTGACCGCGTTTTCTACGGCGAAAGCTTTGGCGAACCTTTTCAGTTGCAGTAAGGGCTTCGCAGATTTGTAGAATTAACCCCAGAACCCCACCCCCCAACCCCTCTACCCCCATCCCCAGAGGGGGCCCCGAGCCCCCTTATCCCCAGAGGGGGCCCCCCCGGCCCCTTATCCCCAGAGGGGGCCCCACCTTCCCCGCGTGCGGGGAGGGGGAGTAAGAGTGGGAGGATCTTCCTCCCTTTCGGCCAGATGCAGATTAAAAGCGTAACAGCTTAATATTTGCTACCGGCAGATATTTCGGACAAACCAGCCCCGACTTTTCACCGGCATCAATTTCACTTTTACCTGGCAGCCGCTAGCGCAACAGCTTTGAACTTATATCATGTCTGGTCAAGTGCCTGGAATAAATTTTTCTATCCCTCTGACTCTTTCTTTTTCCTTCTTGGCGTACTTGGCATCTTGGCGGTTTATTATTAAAATGCACTCTCGTCTTAAGTCACTCAGCCCAATCGGCACAACATTGCTCCTCTGCCTGGTTGGTTTCCTGCAATTTCCAGGAACTCCTCTCGGAATTGACAGCGCCCCGGCACAAACCCCTCAAGAACAAAAAACTGAGGCGGATAAACTGTTCCAGAAAGGCGCACAGCAATTTCGCCGGGGGCAGTTTCGAGAAGCGTTGCAAACCTACCAGGAAGTTCTGGAAATCCGTCGAGCCACCGGCGATAAAGCAGCCATTGGCAAAACACTCGACAGCATCGGAGAAGTTTACATCAGTCTCAGTCAGTATTCCTCGGCGCTGGATGTTTTGCAGCAAGCTCTGGAAATGCGAAAATCCGCCGGCGACAGGGCGGGTGAGGGGGAAACGCTTCACAACACCGGCGTGGTATATTTGAATCTGGGGCAATATAACCGGGCGCTGGAACTTTTAAACCGCGCTTTGGCGATTCACCGAGAAGTGAAGAATCGTGGCGGCGAAGGCACTGCTTTGGGGAGTATTGGGGCGGTTTACCACCGGCGGGGCGAGTTTTCTCGCTCGCTGGAATTCTACCGGCAAGCTTTAGCAATTCACAAAGAAGTGGGCGATTTTGCGGGCACCGGTGCCGATTTAGCCGGCATGGGGGCGGTTTACCAGCAGCAGGGTGAGTTGGCGAGGGCGCTGGATTTATACCAGCAAGCTTTAGCAACTCACAGAGAGATTGGCGACAGAGCAGGTGTTGGCGTGGCTCTCGCTAATCTGGGTGCGGTTTACCAGCAGCTGGGCGAGTCTGCGCAGGCGCTGGAATCCTACCAGGAAGCTCTCGCAATTATTACGGAAACTGGAGACAGGGTGGGGGAGGCAATAACGCTGGGAAATATCGGTTCGCTGCTCAAGAAACAGAACCAGCCGGTGCTGGCAATTGCTTTCTACAAGCGAGCTGTTAAAGCGATCGAGGCGGTGCGGCTGGAGTTGCGGGCGCAGCCAAAAGAGCAGCAGCAGTCATTTGCAGAAACCTTTGCCAGCATTTATCGAGCCTTGGCTGATTTATTGCTGCAGGAGCAGCGGGTGAGTGAGGCGCAGCAAGTCCTGGATTTGCTGAAAGTTGAAGAAATCGGCGCTTACTTGCAAACTGTGGGTGGGTTGCAGAAACAGGCTCAGGAAATTGAGAAGCTGCCTGAAGAGGAAAGAATTCTAGAAAGCTACGCGGGGCTTGAAAACCGGGCGATTCAGCTGGGAAAGGAACTGGCGCGACTGCGAGAAATTCCACCCCGGGAGCGCACACCCGCCCAGCTGCAGCGCATCGAGCAACTAGAGAGGGATTCGCAGCTAAGCCGGCAGCAGTTTAATGAATTCATTCGCTCTGCCGATGTGGTGGCGCAGGTGCAGCAGCTACAGTCAAAATCTGGGGGGGAAAATCTCAGTTTGCGACACCTAAACAGCTTGCGGGACAATCTGCGGCGCTTGCAGCAAGCTCAGACAGTAGGGACTGCTGTGCTGCTGTATCCTTTGATTTTGGAAGACCGGCTGGAATTGGTGCTGGTTTCTGCGGAGGCTCCCCCCATTCACCGAACGGTGCCGGTGAACCGCAAGCAGCTGCGGCAGGTGATTGTGGAATTCCGCGCTGCCTTGACAAATCCCGGAACAAATGCTAAAATTTCAGCTCTACAACTCTATGATTTGCTGATTAAACCGATAGAAAATGACCTGGCGCAAGCGGATGCACAAACGATAATTTACGCTCCTGACGCTCAGCTGCGTTACATTCCGCTATCGGCGCTGTATGATGGCAGCCAGTGGCTGGCGCAGCGGTTTCGCATCAATAATATCACATCTGCCAGCCTCACCGATTTGAACACCCAACCTCTAACTCAGCTGCGAATATTAGCGGCAGCTTGGACTACCGGCACCTATCGCTTTGCGGTGGGGAAGCGCGAGTTTGAGTTCTCAGGGCTGCCCAGTGCCGGTCGGGAAGTGGAAAATCTGGCGGCGGCGATTCCAGGGACGAAGAAACTGCTAGATCGGGCTTTCAATCGCAAAGCGCTGGTTGCCGGTTTTAACGACTACAATATCGTGCATCTTGCCACCCATGCTGCTTTTTTGCAAGGGAGTCCTGAGGATTCGTTTATTCTGCTGGGGGATGGAGATCGCGTCACGCTCAGAGATATCGCCAGTTGGTCGCTACCGGCAGTGGATCTGGTGGTGCTCAGCGCCTGCCAAACCGGTCTGGGAGGAAGGTTGGGAAATGGGGAGGAAATTCTCGGTTTTGGCTACCAGATGCAAGAAACCGGCGCTAGGGCGGCAATTGCTTCTTTGTGGTCGGTGGACGACGGCGGCACTCAAGTGCTTATCAATGGGTTCTATGCGGCGCTGCAAAATGGGAATATCGCAAAAGCGGAAGCCCTCCGCACTGCTCAAATAGCTCTGATTACCGGCGACTACACGGGGCTGCACCCAGGAGTAGCTGCAGTGGATCGCACTGGCAGCAGTCTGCCGCCCTCGGTCAAGCGCAATCTCAGTCACCCTTACTACTGGGCACCGTTTGTTCTGATTGGCAATGGACTGTAAAATAAAGTGGGGTCAGCAAAAAGAAACGCCATGAAATCCGATTGTTAAGTTTTTCATAATTTTCTGAATAAATGCGATCGATCAATCCTGGCCCCTGGTGCCGGCAGTCCCGCTTGCCTGCTGGCGATTGGCAACCAAATGCAATTTTAAGGAGTCTAGATATGGAAATTGGGTACACTAAGATTATCAACCTTTACAAAGCTGGCAGTCAGCGATGAAAGTCCGCCCACTCCCACAAATTCTGACAGCGGCGTCAATCGCTCTAGGCGCTGTTTCTATTAGCCCGCCCACCTATGGAGAGAACACCACCTTCTTCTGTGGGGTTTGCGACGGTGTGCCAATCACCTTTGCTCGCACCGCCAAAGGATACATTCCGGTCATCCGCTGGGTTTCTGAGCATTTTAGCAGTTCGGGCTACACCCCGCAGAGGCGCTGTCAGGAAGTCTCGGCACGATTCCAGACTTACTACAACTCGGGCACTCTCAACTACATCACAGCCGGCAAGATGAACGGTCAGCCGGTTGTCTGCATTGCCGATACAGCCGGCGGGCGCTGCACCGGCTTGCTATTCACTCTCAAACCGGGGAGTGATGCCAACAGCACGGTGCGGCAGTTATTTGACATCCGCACTCGCGGAGCCGGCCCCCTTGAGGAAGTCTACGCCCGGATTTATATTAACATGAATGACTACTTGAATACGCAGCCTGCTGTTAAAGCAGAGAGAAGCCGGCAGGAAAATGCCTTACCTTATTGCTCGCATTCAGGGACATTTACTAATATAAACCAGCAGGGGGTGCCATATATGGACGGGGCTTGGTAAGAGGTGCTGATCGCCAGCTAATGCTGGGAAGTTTTTCAGGAGGATCGATGAATTTCTCTTCTGGACTTTATGCTGCAATTATCGGGGTGGCTATTGTGGTAGTGCAACCCCAATTAGCAGTTGCGCTCACCGCCCAGGAAGTCAACGCTATTGCCCGCGACATTACGGTATTAATCGATGGGCTTTATCCCGGTTCTGGGGTGATTGTCGCCAGAGAAGGCAACACATACTACGTCCTTACTGCCGAGCATGTGGTAGAGGTTGAGGATGAATATGAGGCTGTCACTCCTGACGGACAGCGATATCCGATAGATTACAGTAAAATCCAAAAATTGCCGGAAGTTGACCTAGCAGTTGTGCGGTTCACTAGCCCCCTAAATTACAGAGTTGCGGTACTGGCGGATTATGACTTGCGAACGAGAGGCAGGGCCAACCAGCAGGGCCTAGTTTTCGTTTCTGGGTGGCCTTTGCCCGGGCAAGTCATCCCAGAACAGATTCGTCTTTTTACCCCCGGATTGCGAGTGGGAGAGGATATCGCACCGGCTTTAGCAAAAGAATCTGTCTCTGAAGGGTATGAGCTTTTTTATACCAGTATAACTTATCCGGGGATGAGTGGGGGGCCGGTGCTGGATTCCAGCGGGCGAGTGATTGGGATTCACGGCAGGGCGGAAGGAGAAGAAATCTCGGAAGCTGAATCGGGTACAGATGAGTACCGCGTCAAGTTCGGGTACAGTATTGGCGTTCCCATAAAAACTTTTTTAAGGCTATTGCGTCAGGCAGATATTCTAGATAAACTAACCGTAGAAAGATTTGCGCCGGCGAGGCTAACGCTGCAAGAAGTCGGAGCTATTGAATCGTTTTTTACAGCGGTGCCGGAAA
>JALOOK010000390.1 GCA_025454445.1 Oscillatoria sp. Prado101
TCAGGGAAAAGAGCCCGGAACTGTCCAGGAAATCGACATCGTTCATATCAATGACCAATAGCTGATGGGACTGAGAAGCGATGGCAGAAATCTGTTGCTGGAGGACGCAGCCGCCTTCTGAATCCAGACGCTGTTTGGGCTGCAAGACGATCGGTTCGTTGACTTTTCGGGCCATGATCATAATTGTTTTTCACTCCCTAGACTGGCAAGTGTGGATTTCTGCTTAATGAAACAAAACAGTAACATTATTCAGATGCTACTGGGAAGAAAGAAGTTTCCCCCTAGTGGGGGGGGTGCGTTATTAATGTTGCAAAACAGGTGTAAAAGGTAGCATTTGGTCGGAAACGGTGTTCGGCTGTCCCAGCCGCCAGAGCACCGGCACCCGAGCCCGGACCTGCCGGTGGGCTTGAAAGCTGACAGCGGTGGGCGTGCCGGCACGCCAATATGTTACAAAATACTAAGGCATTATAAAGGCAGTGTTAAATGTCATTGGAATTTGTATCGCTGGATACCATCCAGGAAATTGCCCATGAATACGGCTACTGGGCAGTGTTTCTGGGAATCTTGCTAGAAAACCTGGGAGTGCCGCTACCCGGTGAAACCATCACCATAGCCGGGGGCTTTCTGGCAGGTAGCGGCGAGCTGAGTTACTGGTTCGTCCTGGGGAGCGCCATCCTGGGCGCAACCTTAGGCGGCAACTTCGGCTATTGGATAGGCAGATATGGCGGCTGGCCCTTGCTGGTGAGTGCGGGGCGAATTTTCCGCGTTCCGGAAAAACAGCTCCTAAAACTCAAAACTCGGTTTAGCGAAAACGCCGGCAAGACCGTATTTGTGGGCAGGTTCATTGCCTTACTGCGGATTTTTGCCAGCCCCATAGCCGGAGTTGCGGAAATGCCCTACCTGAAATTTACCGCCTACAACTTGGCAGGGGCAGGAGCGTGGGCATCTGTGATGGTAACGCTGTCCTTCTTTGCCGGGCGAATTGTGCCCCTAGAGGAGTTAGTCAGTTTAGCAGCCAGATTTGCTGCTGTTGCCTTAATTCTGGTAGTCGCCTGGATTGCAGTTCCCCTCTGGCTGGAGTCTCGCAACAAGGAACTGGAGAGTGGGGACTAGGTGTTGCGGGGGGCGGTGGCGGTTCTGTAGCGGTTCTCAGTTGGATGAACTATGGCCAAGAAACCCGGAACAGGGCAGATGAACTATGGCCAAGAAACCCGGTTTCTTAAAGAAACCGGGTTTCTCAATGTTCTTCAACAACCCCGGTTTCTTTTCAAGAAACCCGGTTTTTTGTCACCGGCATTCTAGCCCCTAGTTTTTTGCGACCAGACGCGAGTGGGCAGACCCCAGACATAGATAAAGCCTTCAGCGGCTTTGTGGTCAAACTGGTCTTCAGCGCCATAAGTGGCCAAATCCGGGCTGTACAGGGAATAGTCAGACCAGCGACCGACGATTGTGGCGCTACCTTTGAACAGCTTAACCCGCACCGTCCCCGACACGCGCTCTTGGGTTTGCTGAATGAAAGCGTCCAGGGCAGCCTTGAGGGGACTGTACCAAAGGCCATTGTACACTAGCTGGCCATAGGTTTCTTCCACACCGCGCTTGTAGTGGGTGACATCTGCGGTCAGGGTGAGGCTTTCCAAATCGCGGTGAGCCAGGATGAGGGCCAGCAGTGCCGGCGTTTCGTAGATTTCTCGGGATTTGATACCCACGAGCCGGTTTTCCACCATATCGATGCGCCCGAAGCCGTGCTTGCCAACCAGCTGGTTCAGCTGCTCGACGAGGGCCACCGGCGGCAGGACTTGGCCATTGAGGCTGGTGGGGGTGCCGCGCTCAAAGCCAATTTCCACATATTCAGGCTGGTCAGGAGTATCGGCGATTGCCTTGGTTAAGGCATAAATTTCTTCGAGCGGTTCCGTCGCCGGATCTTCCAGAGGGCCAGCCTCAATGCTGCGCCCGAACAGATTGCGGTCTATACTGTAGGGAGAGGATTTCTTCACCGGCGCGGGAATACCAAATTTCTCCCCGTAGGAGATCGTTTCCTCGCGGCTCATCCCCCACTCCCGTGCCGGTGCCAGGACTTTCAGGTTGGGGTTAAGCGCCGCAATCGAAACGTCGAAGCGAACTTGGTCATTGCCCTTGCCGGTGCAGCCGTGAGCCACCGCATCAGCGCCGTATTTCTCAGCCGCTTCTACCAGAAGCTTGGCAATTAGCGGGCGGGCGAGGGAAGTCGAGAGCGGATAGCGATTTTCGTAGAGGGCGTTCGCCTGAATCGCTGGAAATCCGTAATCTTTGACAAAGCTTTCCTTGGCGTCCACCACCAGGGATTCAACAGCACCCGATTTGAGGGCTTTTTCCTGTACCGGCTTGAGTTCTTCCCCTTGCCCCAGATCCGCAGCCAGAGCAATCACTTCCTCAACACCCCACTCGTGCTTCAGGTAGGGAATGCAGACCGAGGTATCGACTCCACCGGAATAAGCCAGAACAACTTTTTTAGCGCGACCCATTGATATGTAAATTTCCTAAATCTACCAAATTTGTATTATTAACCCCTTTTCCCCAAGCCACAGCAAAAATTACCGATATTCTTAACGATTTGAACCAGGCGGGCTGCTTTGGGTGTGCGCGGGGCGCTGGAGGGGAGCTTCTGGAACCGGGGCTCTAGGGAGCTCGGTCGCTCGGCGATCACCATTCTTCCGTCTGGCTTCTTTTTGAGGAGGGGGAGAGCGGTAAAAGTTATTAATTGTACAAAATGTGCCCGATGCGCGTCAAGAGAAGCAGGTGACAGACTGCGCCACTGTAACCGGTTTAAAAATTAAAAGTTAGGCAGCTAATTTAGCCCTAATTATTTAGGCCAAGGAAAGCCTAGAAGTGACGTCCTAAAAAAGGTTTGTAGTTGGGCTTTAGCCCAACCAGTATGCCCTGCACCGAAGCGACTGACTTAAAAAAGGTTTGTAGTTGGGCTTTAGCCCAACCAGTATGCCCTGCTCCGAAGCGACTGACTAAAAAAAAGGTTTGTAGTTGGGCTTTAGCCCTACCAGTATGCCCTGCTCCGAAGCCACTGAGTTTAAAAAAGTTTGTAGTTGGGCAACTAATTCCCCCACAATTCTTTAGAACACCGGCAAATTTTTAGAGAATTGGGCGGCTTGGCGGGCGGGATGCGAACTGTCCTTACTGGCTAGCGCCAAGGGCTGTGAAGCTGGCGCGAGGGGCAATTGTTAAGATTTTGTTGAAAAAACGCGAGTGGGGGAGCTGGGAAAGTGAGGTTTGTTTAAGAGAGCGGGGCTGCCAGCCGGTCGAGCGCCGTAAGTCTAGCTCTGGCGGGGATTTTTTGAGGGGTTCGGTGCCGGTGCCGGTGAGCGGGTGGTGCGGAACGCAGTTGCAGCCGATTGAGAGCGCGTTCTATAATTTCACCCATTGACAAGCTTGTTTTCGACCGGCGAGGCAGATTAACAAAATTTATAAAAACAGGGGACAAGTGGGGGATTTAGGTAATAGGGCGAACGCCTGGAATTGCGGAAGCGCCAGAGTTGAAAGCGCTGTTACCGCGGCTTGTGCCGGTGGCACAGGTGGGCGAGACTTGGAACCCAAGGCGGGCGCTAGTTACTCAAACGTTCTGACAGCAGTAAACACAGCTATTGAGAGACGATGGGCAAGAAAAAATTTAAGAACAGATGGCTGGTGTACCTGCTATGCCTGGGACTGGCGCTGCTGGCGGGGCTGTGGCAACTTAGCGTTGGCAACCCCAACGCGCTTTCAGGGTTTGGCAGCCCGGAGGAAGTCCGTTCCCCAGCCGCGCCGGCTAGAACGGAGGTGCGGGGGGTGTGGCTGACAAATGTTACTAGCGGAGTGCTGTTTGCCCCGTGGGGGGTGAACCGAGCGATGCGGCAGCTGTCGCAACTAAACTTCAATACGGTATATCCGGTCGTGTGGAACCGGGGGCACACATTTTACCCCAGCCAGGTGGCGAAACAGGTGACGGGGCGAGATCGAGAGCCACTGCTGGGGCTGACGAGGCTGGGGCAGGATTCGCTGGCGGAGATCGTCAAACAGGGATACCGCTACCAGATAGACGTTATTCCGTGGTTTGAGTATGGCTTCATGGCACCGGCGAACTCAGAACTGGTTCGCCGGCACCCGGAGTGGGTGACTTTTCGCCGCAACAACAGCCAGATTCTCAAGGAGATTGCCGACCAACAGAACGGCATCGACTCTGGCAATTCAACCAGCAAGCCGGTCTGGGAAAACGTCAGGCAGTTTATCCTCAAGCAGATGGAGATCAACCAAGTATGGCTCAACCCTCTCCACCCGGAAGTGCAGAAGTTCATGCTAGACTTGATGGTGGAAGTTGTCAGTAAATATGGAGTAGCTGGCATTCAAATCGACGATCGCTTTGCCATGCCGGTGGAATTTGGTTACGATCCTTTCACAGTCGGGCTTTACCAGCAAGAACACGCTGGCAAAAGCCCCCCGGACAATCCCAGAGACGGCGAGTGGATGCGCTGGCGAGCCGACAAGATTACGGATTTCATGCAAAAGGTCTACCAGGCTGTCAAAACAGTCAGCCCCAACTGCATTATATCCCTGTCTCCCAACTCGCAAGATTATTCATACAAACTCTATCTGCAAGACTGGCAGACTTGGGTGCAGCGCGGTTTTGTAGAGGAATTGGTGGTGCAGGTGTATCGAGGTGACATCACAACTTTTGTGGCTGAATTGGAAAAACCGGCTCTGGCGGCGGCTCGCAGCAAGATTCCCGTGGGCGTGGGGATATCAACCGGAACCTGGGGGCGTCCTGTTGCTATGGAACAGATCGAGAAGCAAGTGCAGGTGGCTCGGGAGCGCGGCTTTAACGGCGTCTCTTTCTTTTACTGGGAGAGTTTGTGGGGCTATATCGCACCAGAGTCGCCACCGGAGCGCCGCGCGGCATTCCAGGAAATTTTTTCTGATCCAGCCACCCGACCGAAGCTTTTGGCAAAGCCAGCGACTGCGGGATAGAATCTATAGATGCGGAGAAACCGGGTTTCTGAA
>JALOOK010000391.1 GCA_025454445.1 Oscillatoria sp. Prado101
CGGGGATTTGCAATTTGCAGGGAAATGTGCTAGGAATGATGCCCCATCCCGAACGGGCAGCTGACCCAGTGCTGGGGGGTACGGATGGGATGGCGCTGTTTCAAGGGTTGCTGGCAAGGGAGGTGGCAACGCTTGCAGCCGCCGCGCCGGTGGCCGGTTAATTCACCCAAAAACCCGCCAAAAACCTGGTTTCTTCAAGAAACCGGGTTTTTAAACATTAGAGATTGTTGATCAAGAAAACGTCAAGGAGCCAGAAACCGGGGGTGGCCACGGGGGGCCCCCCCTACAGGCCGTGTGCCTGAAAATGTTTGTAGTTGGGCTTTAGCCCTACCGTTGCCCCGCCTCCAGAGACAATTTTCATTATGTTTGTAGCTGGGCTTTAGCCCAAAAGCTCCCCCTGCCTCCAGGAAAAGCCCCACCCTCCCCAAGCAAATCTTGAATCGCGTCTGGGGCGCTGGCGAGAGGTAAAATTGTGGAATTCGTGCGGAAAATCTTGGAAAAACTTCTCAATCTCTCCCTCCCACTTCTCAAGTTGCTGCTAGCCGGCTTCTGGGAAATCTTCAAAATCTCCTTGTGGCTGCTTATCGGGCTGATTGAACTGTCAGCGTGGGTTGTCTCTGCTCTCAGCAAAAGAATCAAGCGAACCCAGCGCCTGCTGAGAGTCTCTCTGAAACGAAACAAAATGGCCTTTCTTATGTGGCCATTCAAGCTGATATTGCGCGGCTTGTGGGCAGTTACTGTGACAGGTTTCTGGCTGTTAATCCAAATTATTGAGCTGTTCGCGTGGGTTTTGTCGAGTTTGGGATCGTTGCTGATCCAAAACTCTCCCGCCACAGAAACTCAGCCGGACGAAACTCCACTTCCGCCTAGAAACCGGGTTTCTCAAACAAACCCGGTTTCTGGATCTGAGCGCCACCGGCAGCCAGCGCCAGTCTTTATTTCCCTGATTTTACTGAGCTTCTCTGCTGTCACCCTCGCTGCAGCTTTTGTTCCAGCCACTTATGTATTTGAGGGCGATCTGACTGTGCGAGAAATGAGCTTCACCCACACCGGCACCTACCCTGACAAGCTGTTTATCAACGGCATCCGCAACCTGAAGCGAGTCGAAATTGCCGGCTGGCAACAGCTGACGCTAACCGGCTACTTTCAAAGCCAGTCGAATCCCAGCTTGAACCGCTTAACAAAACTGGAAATTCTGCTCCCCAACCAAACCAGCAAATGGAGTGTTGAGCCGGCAAACCCTCAACAAAGCCAACTTGAACTCGCTGAACTGCGCCTGCAACCGGCTGCAAAAGTTGCGGGACTCAGCTACAATATTTCTAGCAATCAGCTGGCGCTCTCCGTGCGAGACGGTGAGTCGCGATCCGGTGATTCCCAGCAGCCCAACTTCTTGAAACTGTCTCTCGGAAAACAGCCGGTCAAAGTCACTCTAGAAGACTATCGCTTGCCAGGACGCGCCTTGAAAGATAGCAAAAATCAGAATCAGCTGGAATTCATTTTAACACCAACTGAGACAGAAGTCAAGGTGCCGGTGCGAGAATTTGCCAGTATGTCTCTCAGCTTGTCCGACCCCAAAGCGGTGAATTCAGAGGAATGGTTGCGGGGCGACTTAGCCGTCAAAGACGTGCGTTTTTACCGGAACAACCGGACAGGTGACGTTAAAGATGGTTTGCCTGATTCTAGCATAATTAAAGGAAAAATCCGCATGGCAGGTCGAGAATTGCCCATGGCAGCCAGTCAGTTTTTCATAGCGGGGAAACCGGGGATTCAGAGGCTGGGCAATCTCCAGATTCACACCGGAAAACCGCAAGGCTTGTCAGTGCGCATTTCTGGGGTAAGTGACAGCATTCAAGTCGGGACAGACCCCAACTTTCCAGAAAGCGGCATTCAGGGTAAATTATTAAATAGATATCTCTCGCACGAGGCTGTGACAGTCCTGCTGGCTTTGTGCGCCGGCTGTGTGGCGGTGCTGTCTTGGCTGTTTGTGCGGGGCGGCGCGGGAGCATCCCGTTTTTGAAACTACCCTAGTGAGGGCGAAGCATTCGGATTATCAATTGCTGGTTTTGACCGAGAGATTATTCGCCCGAATGCGGAGCCCCTACATAATCGGGATGCTCACGGCGGCGCAGCTTGAATAGACGAATCAGGGTGATTCTAATAATGGTAACTCAAGTTGCTACTTATAGCAGCAGTCATATTGCGCGCGGACATTAATGGTATGGCGCATGGCGCATGGCGCATGGCGCATGGCGCATAGGAAAGATTCACAGCTTTTTGCCCAATGCGATGATGCCATGCATGCGTGATGCCCAATGCCCATGTCTTAACCTAAGTGCCAACTGCTATACCAGTGAGTTAGGTAAGATCCCCCCCTAGCCCCCCCTTAAAAAGGGGGGGAAATACTCAAAGCCCCCCTTTTTAAGGGGGGTTTGGGGGGATCTGGATGTTTAGATTTGTAGGTAGCAACTTGGGTTAATGGTAGAAATAATGCCGAGAAAAAGGCTTTGGAGCAACCCCTCATGAAAGCAAACAACCTGGATTGGCTGCAGATGGCCGAATATTTATCACTCGCCGGTGCGGTGATTGGGTCAGTGGCGGCGGTGTCTTTGCAGCAGGTGATTTATGCGGCGGTTCCCCTATCGCTGTCGCTGCTGCTCAATCTGTTCAACCGGCACCGCTGGGAGCAAATGACCAGGGAAAGACTCGCCGTTTCTATGACCCAACTGGACGTAAAAGTTTCCGGCATCACGGCGCTTTTAGACCGGCGAATTGAGGATTTGAGAGCGGACATTGCCGGTCTGAATCCGGGAGACGATCGCACTCAACCGAGTCTGCAGCTGGAGACTCTCGCTGCAGCTACTGTGCAGCTGCAACAGCAGATGGTCGAATTGCAGCAATCCGTTGCGGCGGTGGGCTTCCAGCTCGAAGTCCTCACCCAGTCGGGCAATATCCCGCCCGGGTTTGCTGCCAACCCCCCCTCTGCGGGGACTGCCGGTGGGGCAGAAGCGGGCACAAGCGCCCTTGTACCGCGACCAGAAGGAACTGTAGACCCCCAGCAAGTTTTGCGGCGATATCACTGGTAGCATATCCAACTCAGCGGTGGTGCGGCGTGATTTCTCCATCTTCGAGATACAGCACCCGGTCGGCGACATCTACAATCCGGGGATCGTGAGTCACCATCAGCACCGTGGAGCCGCCTTCTTTGGCCAGCCGGCGCAGCAGTTCAATCACCGCGTGCCCGCTGTGGGAGTCCAGCGCTGCAGTGGGCTCATCGGCCATAATCAGCTGGGGATTGCCGGCTAAGGCTCGGGCAATGGCCACCCGCTGTTTCTGTCCCCCCGACAAATCCCGGGGGTGCAGCTTGGCTTTATCTGCCAGCCCCACCTGTTCCAGGAGCGCCTGGGCTTGCTGGCGGGCTTTCCGTCCGCGAATCCCTTTAATTTCCAGCGCCAGCTCAACGTTCTCAGCCGCTGTCAGGGCGGGAAACAGGTTAAACCCCTGAAAAATGAAGCCGATGTTTTTCAGCCGGAACTGGGCTAATTGGGAGCGAGACATCTTGGTAATTTCTTGCCCGAGGAGAAAAACCTTGCCGGCAGAGGGGGTGAGCATGCCGGCTAAAATTGACAGCAAGGTGGTTTTGCCGGAACCAGACGGCCCCATGAGCAGCTGGATCTGGCCTTGCTGGACTTCCAGGTTAATCCCTTTCAGGGCTTGATACCACTGCTGTCCCGACTGGAAAACCATCCCCACCCCCCGGGCGGTGATTGCGCCGGTTCTGGCACTGACCGAGCTTTTGGCCGCAGCCCGCACTTGAGGGAGGAACTTGGCAATTTGAAGTTGAGAAGCTGTCATAGGTTGAGGTTGTGAGGGGGTTTGCTGTAGCCGGCAAGACAGAAAAACTAAAGATTGCGTTTAGGTAGCGGTTATTGCATATCAAGTCCTTTTGGTTGACTATAATACAACCTATTTGCAGGAGTGGGGAGCGCGAGACGGAGCTGTTTGGCACAGGGATGATTCACCCTATCCGCTGATAACAAAAGCTTATTTATGGGTGTCTGTTTGATATAAATTCCTAATTATATAGCGTTGGAGAAACCGGGTAACTTCGGCGAAACCCGGTTTCTGGCCACACCCGGGCGGTTTCACAAATCATTTAGAACCGCTATAGCGAGATTAATTCGCAAGTATAACTCCCTAACTGCCCGATATTACGTTATAATATTTACCCCCTCCCGGCAGTAATTCCTGAGACAAACGCCTGAAAACTTGAGGTTAGGCTTTGAAGACCACTGCCGGATCGAGGCGGGTGACTTTGTGAATGGCGAACAGGGCTGAACTGACACACATGACCACAGTGATGGCAAATACGGCACCTGCAGTTGCCGGCGTGATTAATATGACGATTCCCTGACTGGCGAGTGTCCATTTGCCCACCCCCCAGCAGACAATCACACCGGGGAGATCCCCCAAAACCGCCATCCATAAAGCCTGCTCCACAATAATGCCGTATATTACCCAATCAGACGCACCAATTGCCTTGAGAGTGCCAAATTCTTTGATGTGATCGGAGGCGGAAGCGTAAAGAATTTGACCGACAATCACCGTGCCCACAATCACGCCCACCGCCGCGCCCAGCCCGAGGATGAAGCCAATTCCTGTTCGCTGCAGCCAGTAGCTGCGAGTTCTAGCGGCGATTTCAGTGCGCGTGTAGGCGCGGATGTCGGGCATTGCCGCTTCTAGGTTCCGTTTGAGCTCTTCTAGATTTTGGCCCGGTTTGGCTCGCACCAGTATATAGGTGATGCGGTGGTTGGGGGTTAATTTTCCAGGTGGCGGTGGGGACTGTTTGGCGGTGGCGGCGGAGATGTTGCCGGTGGCGGCTAATTGCTGTAGCTGTTCGGGAGAGAGATTGGCCAGCTGTGCGGCGAGGGAGGGATCGGGGATTTTGCCGGTGGCGGCTAATTTCTGCAGCTGTTCGGGAGGGAGATTGTGGCTGGCCTGTGGGGATCGCTCCTGCCGCTC
>JALOOK010000392.1 GCA_025454445.1 Oscillatoria sp. Prado101
TTCGTAGTTGGGCTTTAGCCCAAAAAGGTTCGTAGTTGGGCTTTAGCCCAAAAAGGTTCGTAGTTGGGCTTTAGCCCAAAAAGGTTCGTAGTTGGGCTTAGCCTTGAATAAATCTGAGTCAAATCGGCTCGAACCAATACTCTAGAGGGGCTCTGCTGTCAGGACGACCGTTATAGTTGACCGTAATCTCTTCTCCCTCCTCGATATCTCTTAAAGCTACAAAATCTATTACTAATTCCTCTATCTTCTTAACGTATACCGCATTCGGCTCGTAGGAATGATTGTATAAAGAACCATTCCCCAAACTAAGGGCGGCATCTTCTAAGTTTACCCCCCAGCTGTAGTAGTAGTTGTACAGAACTGTTTTGTCCAGGTACTCCAGCTCAGAGTGCGGGACAACAACCACCGGCGCTTGCTCAATAAGCTCTCCTTTGCTGAATCTCTTTTTTGCGAAAACACCCCGCCCTTTTCCGGGAGAATTGCTAACGTAAACCATTTTTCTCAGATTTCTCAGACTGCTAAATTTAACCTCGTTCCCAGGCGGAGCCTGGGAATGATAGTGGGGAGGCTCTGACTTGAAAAGGTTTGTAGTTGGGCTTTAGCCCTATCGGATCGCCTGCGGTGGGCCAAGTTTTCATTGGTGGCGGTGTGCGCAGTTCCGAAGTGACTGCCTCCTTTAACTTACCATACAGGAGGCAGCAGATCGCGACCAATGTGTCTGCCCTAACGAGTCTGGAATGCAGGAGGCAGAGCCTCAACAAATGCGTTCCCAGGCAGAGCCTGGGAACGAGTAACAAGTCATCCTTCTTCCTTCTTTCTCCCCAATCTAGCGCAGCAACTCCTCGAATCTCTGCATGTTCCAAAGCGTGCGGTAAAGACCGGCTTGCTGCATTAGATCCGCGTGAGTGCCGGTTTGCACAATCTCACCGGCATCCATCACAAAAATCCGGTCAGCTGTCGCCGCCGCTGACATCTGGTGCGAGATAAAAATCACCGTCTTCCGCTGAGTGCCGGCGGACAAATTCTTCAAAATAGCCGTCGCCGTTTGATTGTCCACACTAGAAAGCGCGTCATCCAGAATCAGCACCGGCGCATCCACAAGCATTGCGCGAGCCAGTGCACTCCGCTGTCGCTGTCCGCCAGACAGAGTAATCCCCCGCTCTCCTACAATTGTCTCATACTGCTGCGGAAAATTGAGAATTTCTCCCAGAATCTGCGCTTGTTTCGCAGCTTCTTCCACCTGCGCCCGATCAGCTTGGGGATTGCCGTAGCGGATATTGTTTTCAATCGTAGTGCTGAACAGGAAACTGTCTTGCGGCACATAAGCGATCGCCCCCCGCAAGTCGCGCAATCGCACCTCGGTAATATCGCAGCCATCCAAAAACAGCTGCCCTCTGGCAATATCCAGCAGACGGGGAAGCGCATTTGCCAGAGTCGATTTCCCCGATCCCACCGGCCCGACAATGGCCACCGTTTCGCCGGCAGCAATCTCAAAACTGACATTTCTCAGAGCCGGTGCGGACGCTCCCGGATAAGTGTAACTCAGATTGCGTGCCCTGATAGAACCCAACACCGGCACCGGCAGGGAAATCGCCGCCGGCTCGTCCTGAATTTTCGGCTTTTCCGTCAGAATCGCCTCTACACGATCGATACTCACTTCCCCGCGCTGGTAAGCTGTAATCGTAAAACCCAGCAGCGCCGTCGGGAAAACCAAACGCTCGACATAGAGAATCAGAGCGATAAAATCCCCAACCGTAATTTCCCCCGCCGCAATCGCGCCCGAACCGAACCCCAGCAACACCAGCAAACTCAAACTCGCCAAACCGGCAAGAATCGGAAACAGCTGCGTGCGAGTTTTAGCCAGTTTCAAATTGGCGGAAAGAAGCCGGTCGTTATGCTCGCGGAAAGCGCGGCGCTCATTTTCCTCCTGAGCGTAGATTTTAATCAGCGATATCCCGCTGATATCCTCTTGAATCAGACCGCTCAAATCCGAGAGTTCCTCTTGCACAGCAAGCTGCTGGGAGCGCAAGAGATCGGCAAACAGCTGTACCAGTATTAGCATCACAGGATAGACAGAGATAGCCAGCACAGTAAGCCGCAGGTTAATCGCCATCATCACCGGCAGCGTCAGCCCATAGGCAAACATCGTATTTGCCAAACTCAGCACCGCAAACCCCAGCAGCCGGCGGATATTATCCACATCCGAAGTAGCGCGGTTAATCAAGTCCCCCGTCGGGTTGCTGGCAAAGTAAGACGGTTCCAGGGTGAGCACGTGCTCAAAAATCCGCTGTTTCAGGTCAAATTCCACCTGACGCCCCACTCCAAACAGCAACAGGCGCGACGCCACCCGGATCGCCCACATCAGGGTTGCCAGCACGAAGATCGGCAGCACATAGGGCCAAACCGATTCTAGAGACGGGACTGGGCTTTCTACCGCCAGCTTGAGTTCTTCAATGCCGTTGCGAATCAGCCAGGGAATGTAGACCCCCAACCCATTGACAATCAGCAGGGCGAGGATGCCGGAAAGCGCCTGACGCCAGTGGGGGCGCAGGTAAGCAGCGAGTTTTTGCAGTCGAGAGCGAGCCATGAGTCGGGGTAAAGTTTTAGGAAAATCGTCGTGTCGTCAGCGGGTGAGGAGAAACCGGGTTTCTTTGAGAAACCCGGTTTCAAGTTCCCCAACCGGTGTCCCATCTTAAATTGGTAGCTGTCCTAACGTTCCCAGTGCCGAGAACAGAGGTAGCGCCCACCCCCGAATGTAGCACTGAATCACAATTCCGGCTGGGCTGGGCAAGTGTTAGCGGGATAAAGAGCTGGCAAAGCCTTGTTCAGGACACTATTTGTGGCGGTGAGTCCTTCGATGCTGGGCACCCAATCTACAAACCCCTGTCCTGTGCGTATGGGCGCGTCTTGATCCAATCTGCCGGCGAGCCAACTCGCCGACACCGGCGTACTAGACAGCAGTAAAAACACCAGCGCCACCGTCACCCGCTCTGTCAGCTTCTTCCTGGATTCTTGGGCTTTCTTTCCATCCTTATCGTCCTCTAGCTTTCTCATCCCTTCCATCCAGGCTTGCAGCAAAATCACCAGCACTAAACCCAGCGGTTTCAGCGGTAATGTGAGGATAAACCATATAAATGTTATGGTACAGTTACTGTAGTCTGGCAATCTTAAGACGAAAAAAATTCCAATCAGCAGACCAATCGCCACCCTTAGATAGCTTGCATAGTCTTTTTGAACTAAGGTCTTGATCACCGGCACTAGAAAAGAGCCGAGCCACAGTAAAATGATAAAGCTAATTAAGGTTTCCAACATGGCGGTAATTTTATAGTGGTAATTGGGCTGGTAGACGAGCGAAACTAACATTACAATTGCCTGACTCGGCTTGAGTTGCCGGTGGCCGGCTGCCGCCCGCCCTTGACAAATGACATATTTTGTGCTATTATACATCACTCCTCTACGGTTAGACTTTCAGAGCTGCCGGTGCGGGCAATCAGCTTGCCTGCTGCAGTGGTGCCAAGACTGGCACGAACTTAACATTGTTCGGCGCAAATCTTCCATCCTTTCGTGCCGGCTGGGTTGGTTTCGGCAAGAAATCCAAGGTGTGAGCGACAGCACTCACGCCACTGCTAGCGCCAGCCAGCCTCGCAAAAAATAGTAAATCAAGGTGAAGAATTCATTAACAGAACGCTCGCTGCGCATTAGGGCTTGGGCGCTGGGAACAAAATCTGCAAACAGCACGCGCTGCCAGAAGGCTTGACAAACGCGCTCGTATAAGTCTATGGAGTTAGGAACCACCCCCAGGCCCACCCTTTCAAAGGTCAGCTTGGCCCGACCGACATCCAGGGTAGAAGCCACCAAAATTATCTGCTGTTTCGGGTCTGCTGCCTGCTGGGTAAAGATTTTTTTTACTTCCAGGGCACTGCTGTAGATATCGAAACTGTTGTCGTCAAAGCGGATGTCCTTTACCCCCAGCTTGTCCAGCAGGCGGAGCATCGCGTCTGCCTCTGTGCGCCGCGCCCCACCAACTGACCCCATGCCGGCGCTGACAATTACCAGGGGGCGATTGCCCAACTCTCGCTGCTGTCGGTACTGCTGAAACGCCGCCAGGATGCGCTCGCTGGTATCTGCCACCTGCATTTGAGTCCCGTAGCGCAGCCCGGGCTGAGTCACCGTCCGCCCCAAGACCACAATCGCGCCCGCAGTTTGAGTCGGTTTGCGCTCTCCGGCATCTTCAAGACAAAGAGCTGACCTGTCCAAACCCTGCCGGCTGACTGCCTCCTCTAGCTGTAGCGCTATCCAAGGGTTGCTGAAAACCAGCAAAATCAGCAATGCTGCCCAGACTTGCTTGGACTTAACTGTTCTGACGATCCCCTGTTCCGGTTTCTCCTCCTCGGACTTAACTGTTCGGACAATCACCTTTCCCGGTTTCTCCTTCTTGAACCTAACTGTTCGGACTGTAAACTTTCGTGTTTTCGGCGGGCTTTCCACCCACAGATATTGCCGGCTGGCCACTATGAGCAGCACTACCGACAGCCCCACCGGCTTCAGCGGTAAGGACAGTACGCCCCAGGCAAATTGACTGAATGGATCGGCTGGGAAGAAAAACGCAGCGATTAGGGTCAGCACCACTATCAGGCGGACGAACCAGAACGCCGAGTTTTTGGGCGCTGCTTGCCACAGCAGATACCAAAGCAGAAGGGCAATCAGCAGCCAAAGCACAACTTGGGCTAGCAGTAGAAACATCGACGCACTCTCTCCCCACCACTTGCGGTCAGACTCTCTCCTCCTCCAGTCCCGACCCGACAAAATTTCTTTACAAATATACTTGTTTCTTAAAATTCCAGTAAAGCCGATCAGGGTAATATCCTAATTAGGCGCAAGCAGAGCTATTAGTCCCGGTTGCCCCCATTTGGCAATATCTCTCCATCGTCTCAGCGCTCCGCTGCAGACGCGCTCAGCTCCAGCAACGCGCCCCAAACTCCGTTTTATTGTACCGTTAATCAAAAA
>JALOOK010000393.1 GCA_025454445.1 Oscillatoria sp. Prado101
TGGGGCGAGCATTTTTTCTTTTACCCTCTCCTTCCCAACGCCTAACGACGTTTAGGCATTCCCCCACTGCCACCCCCCATCCCAGTGGGGCGTTCCGGAATAAACCCGCCCGCACCGGCTTCCTTAGCGAACCCGCTATAAGCTTCCATTCCGTGCTCTCCAATATCCAAACCAGCGAATTCCTCCTGTGGGGAAACTCGGATGCCGAGAGTTGCTTTCAGCCCCAGCCAAAACAGGGTGCTCAGCAGAACAGTCAGACCTCCCACAGATACAATGCCAACAATCTGAGCCAGCAGAGTTTCCCCACCACCCCCCATAAACAAACCGTGCGGACCGACTGGCTTGCCCTGCAAGTCAACCATCCAAGGAAACCCCCCCGGGCCAACACTGAAAAGACCCACAGCCAGAGTGCCCCAGATGCCGCAGACAAGGTGAACCGAAGTCGCCCCCACTGGGTCATCAATCTTCAGCCGGTCAAAGAAAGTCACGGCGAAAACTACCAGAATGCCGGCAATCAAACCAATCGCAAAAGCGCTGCCAATCTTAATGTAAGCGCAGGAACCTGTGACGCTAACCAGCCCCGCCAAAATGCCGTTGATAATCATCGAAAGATCCGGCTTGCCAAGATAACGCCAAGATGTAATCGTCGCCGCAATTCCGCCTGCGGCACCGGACATGTTAGTTGTGACAGCGATATGCGATATCGCCTCCGGATTTGCCGCCATAATTGAACCCGGATTGAAGCCAAACCAGCCCAACCACAGAATCAAACAGCCCAAAGTGGCAATACTCATGTTGTGCCCGGGCATGGCAAAAGACTGCCCGTCTTCATACTTGCCCCGGCGCGGACCGAGGAAAGCCGCTCCCATCAGAGCCGCCCAGCCCCCGACTGAGTGCACCGCAGTTGAACCGGCAAAATCGTAGAATCCCGCTTTGTGCAGCCAGCCTCCGCCCCAGATCCAGTGCCCGGATATCGGGTAGGAAATCCCCGCCAGTAAAAGGCTGAAAATTAAGAAGTTAATAAACTTAATTCGCTCCGCCACCGCCCCAGACACAATTGTGGCTGCAGTGCCGGCAAACGCCAGCTCGAACAAAAACTTGGCGCTCAGGGGCACGCCCGTCCAGTTGAGCGCGTCAAAAACCCCATCGTAAGCCGCTCCTGTTGCTGGGCTGTTGTCCGCGCCGGTCAGGAAAAACCCATTCAGCCCAATAAAATCATTCCCATCCCCGAACATCAAGCCAAACCCAATCGCCCAAAAGGCGACTGTGGCGAGAGCGAATACAATCAAGTTTTTTGAGAGAACGTTGACGGCGTTTTTCTGCCGGCACAGCCCCGTTTCCAGCATGCAAAACCCAGCGTTCATAAAGAATACCAGGAAAGCGGCAATCGCCACCCACAGCGTGTCCAGCGCGACTTTTAGCTCTGCCACCGTCGGTACTGCTGCTGCCGGTGCCGGTGCTGTTTCCGGAATCGGTGCCGGTAGCGGAGCAGGTGCGCTCTCCATCTGGGCAATTGCTGCGCAACCCCAAGCTAGCAAAATTAGCGTCGCCAGGGGTACGCAAGCTTGCCAGCAAGGAGTTAGCCGGCCAATCGCAATTTTCAACCGTTTGACAGTTCGGAACGCCAGGTTTGTCGCAGCGCCCCACCTGGGATACAGCCGCTTGTTTCTACCTTTTAACTTTTTTTGCGTTAGATTAGACATAACCTCAATGATGTTCCCCCGATGCTCCAAACACAACCAAACGGTTCTATTTGAGAAACTGCCAATCAGCCCCCCATACCCCATTGGGCGCAACGAAAGCATGAAAATCCCATGCCCAATGCCCCATGCCCCATGCCCGGCAATTGCGCAAAAGACTACATATAGATCAACCAGCTAGGATTCACAACGATTCCAGCAAGAATAAAATAACCTTTCTGTATACCAGACTACAGTTAGCCGCCGCCTTCCAATTGTTTTAACAAAGTTGCCGCCCCCACCCCCGACCGGCAGCGGCTGCCGGTGCGGATGCTTTTCACATCTGTGATAAGTATTCCTTATAGCCAAAACTGTCGAGACGCGCTTGCTTTTGCATTACAGATTCTGCCATAGAAGCCTGATAAGCCCGCACGCGCTCTAATAAGTCTGGCTTATGAGTCGCCAGAATCCGCACGGCTAAGAGTCCAGCATTGGTGGCGCTGCCAATGGCCACGGTAGCCACCGGCACCCCTGCGGGCATTTGGACAATCGAATAGAGAGAGTCCACACCCTGGAGGTGGCGGCTGGGCACCGGCACTCCAATCACAGGCAAGGGCGTCAGGGAAGCCACCATCCCGGGCAGGTGGGCTGCGCCGCCGGCACCGGCAATAATGACTTTGATGCCCCTCAGGTGGGCTTGCTGGGCGTATTCCACCATGCGTTCGGGCGTGCGGTGGGCAGAGACGATGGCCACTTCGCAGGGGATTTGGAATTCTTCGCAGATGGCGATTGCGCCCTGCATGGTGGGCAAGTCGGAGTCGCTGCCCATGATGATGCCGATTTGTGGTTGAGTCATGTTTGTTTGAACCGCCATAGACGCGCGGCTCGGCTTCCCGTAGGATAGACGCCGAGAGCGCCAAGAACGAATAATTGGGTTGATTAAGTGTGCTATTGGTTGTTGCTGCGATGGATATTATCAATGCTCGGGTGTCCGGTTGGGAAGGCAGGCACCGAATTCGGATTGATGGCCAAGGGCTGATTCGGTCGATTGCGCCGGTTGGCAATGCCTGTGGGCAATCGCAAGAGTCCGCACCGTCTGCGGTTGTGGATGTTGCGGGGGACTGGATTTCTTTGGGTGGGGTGGATGTTCAAATTAATGGGGCGCTGGGTTTGGCCTTTCCTGACCTCGGCCCCGATAGTGGCCACCGGCTGCCTGCGATCTGTGAGTTCCTCTGGAATCAGGGCGTGGATGGATTTTTGCCCACTCTTGTCACCACTTCTGTGGAGAAGTTTCACCGCGCCCTCGCTGTCTTGGCTGATTTTGCGGCGTCGCAGCCATCTGGCGCACCGGCAGCGAGGATTCTCGGCGTCCACCTGGAAGGGCCTTTTCTCAATCCTGAAAAGCGCGGCGCTCACCCGGCGGAGTACATTTTACCCCTTACGGTTGAAAACGTCAAGTGGGTTTTGGGAGATTACGCCGGTATTGTTAAGGTCATCACTTTAGCGCCGGAGTTAGATCCCACCGGCGAGGCGATTTCCTATTTGCGCTCTCTGGGCATTACGGTGAGTCTGGGCCACTCTATGGCCACAGCTGAGGGAGCTAGGGAAGCGTTTGCGCGGGGTGCGTCGATGGTGACACACGCTTTTAATGCTATGCCGGCGCTGCACCACCGGCAGCCCGGATTGCTGGGTGCGGCAATTGTCCATCCGGATGTCTGGTGCGGCTTGATTGCGGATGGGGAGCACGTTTGCCCGACGGTGATGGATGTGCTGCTGCGGGCGAGTTTCTATGAGAAAGGAGTGTTTCTGGTCAGCGACGCCCTAGCGCCGGTGGGATTGCCGGATGGGGTTTACCCTTGGGACACCAGGCAGATGGAGGTTCGGGGCGGGACATGCCGGCTGCTGGACGGAACGCTGGCGGGTACGGCTTTACCTTTGCTTGCCGGTGTGGGAAATCTGGTCAGGTGGGGGATTTGTGGGGTGGAGAGTGCCATTGCCCTGGCGACGGAAGCGCCCAGACGCGCGATTGGCTTGCCGGGAATGGCTGCAGGGCAGCCGGCTCATTTGTTGCGCTGGCATTTGGATGAGGCGACAGGAGAGTTGAGTTGGCAGCGGTTATTGTAACCGCCAAGACGCGCCCGGACGCCAAGAAAGAGGGGAAGTCGGTTGGGTTTCACCGGCATCAGATAGGAAAGGGGACTGGGCGTGGTAAGTTGAAAGTTGGAAACAGTTGAACCGCAGGCAGATTGATGAACGCAGTTGATGACAAAACCATCGTCAGGGAGTATTTCAATGCCACCGGCTTCGATCGCTGGCGGCGGATTTATGGCGATGGCGAGGTGAATAAAGTCCAGCTGGATATCCGCACTGGACACCAGCGGACGGTAGATACAGTCATCAGCTGGCTGAGTGCTGATGGCAATTTGCGGGGGCTGTCGGTGTGTGACGCCGGTTGCGGTGTTGGCAGTCTGAGCATTCCCCTGGCTAAAGCGGGAGCAATCGTCTACGGGAGCGATATCTCGGAAAAGATGGTTGCAGAAGCCTACCAGAGAGCGCGGGGAGTTCTGGGCGCTACTAATAATGTCACGTTCATGGCGCAGGATTTGGAAAACTTGAGCGGTCGCTACCACACGGTCATTTGTCTGGACGTGCTGATTCACTACCCGCAAGATAAGGCTGCTGAGATGATCGGGCACCTCTGTTCTATGGCTGAGTCGCGCGTGATTCTCAGTTTTGCGCCGAAGACTTTTGCTCTGAGTATGCTCAAGAAAGTCGGGGAGTTTTTCCCCGGACCGAGCAAAGCCACCCGCGCCTACCAGCATCGCGAAGCAGATATTGTCAAAATTCTGGAAAACAATGGTTTTTCAATAGGCCGGCAGACGATGACCAGCACTCGCTTTTATTTCTCTCGCCTTCTGGAAGCAACTCGCCGCTAGAACCTGGGCGAGAAACCGGGTTTCTTCCAGAAACCCGGTTTCTCAGCGGCTCACAACTGGGGAAATTGGCAATATGATTCGGATTTTTTTGGCAAGTGCGGCAATTTTTGGCGGACTGTCTGTGGCTGCCGGTGCTTTTGCCTCTCACGCTTTGAAGGAACAGCTCAGTGCTAGCTCGCTGTCAATTTTTGAAACCGGCGCTCGCTATCAAATGTACCACGCCTTAGCTTTGCTGGCAGTCGCTTTGCTGTTAACTCGCACTGAATCACCGGCACCGCCAACTTTGGTGGCGGCTGGGGTTGCTTTTATTGCCGGTGTGGCGATTTTTTCCGGGAGTTTGTACGCTCTCAGCCTCACCGGCATCAAGTGGCTGGGTGCGGTCACGCCGGTG
>JALOOK010000394.1 GCA_025454445.1 Oscillatoria sp. Prado101
CAAGCCGCTGCCCCATGCCCCATGCCCACTGCCCACTGCCCACTGCCCACTGCCCCATGCCCCACGCCCAGTGACAGACTTCGGATTGCTATTGTTAATGACAGACTGATCGCAGTGGAAGCCATACTGCATGTCTTGGCGGCAGTTCCGGACTGTAAAATTGTTTGGGTAGCCTGTAATGGCGCTGAAGCTGTCACCAAGTGCGCCACAGACATTCCTGATTTGATTTTGATGGACTTGGCGATGCCGGTGATGGATGGTGTTGAGGCAACCCGCCGGATTATGACCCATTTTCCATGCGCTATTGTTGTGGTAACCGCCAGTGTTAAAAACCGGCTGTCGAAAGTTTTTGAAGCGATGGGCTGTGGGGCGCTGGATGCGGTCAATACCCCGACTCTGGGCGATTCCGCTGAGGACAGGAGCGGTGAGTTGCTGCTGGCGAAAATTGCTACGGTGCGCAAATTTCTGGGCAAATCAACTCGCCGCAAATCTGAGTGCCGGTCTAAATTGCAACGGTATTTTCCTCCCTCTCGGACGCCAATTGTGGCGATTGGGGCTTCCGCCGGCGGTCCGCTGGCTCTTGCAGCAATCCTCTCTCGCTTGCCCAAAAATTTCTCAGCCGCAATTGCCATTGTCCAGCATATAGACGCTCAGTTTGCGCCCGGATTGGTGGAGTGGCTCAACGAGCAGTCGCCCCTACCCGTTCGGCTGGCGGTGGAGGGCGAACGTCTGCAACCGGGAAAAGTTTTGCTGGCTGGAACGAATGACCACCTGGTTTTGTTACCCGATTTGACCCTCAGACACACCCGGGAACCGCGCGATTGTTTCTACCGTCCATCTGTGGACGCTTTTTTCCGAAGCGCGGCCAAATATTGGCCTGGAAAGGGGGTGGGGATACTCCTGACCGGCATGGGAAAGGATGGAGCCGCCGGGCTGATGTCGCTGCGGCTTGCCGGCTGGCACACTATCGCCCAAGACCGAGCCACCTGCGCGGTTTATGGCATGCCCAAAGCAGCGGCGGAGTTGGGAGCGGCTGTGGAAATTTTACCTATTGACGCAGTTGCGCCGGCCATTATAAAACTGTTTGGCAGTTAAGCTTTGTGATTTAAATCAGCTAGTTGAGCGATCGGTGTCGGGCGATCTGATTGAGAGAAACGGCGAACTCCTTACCAGGTAAGCGTTTTCGGCTTGACGCCAGGACAGACTTGCCAAACTTATCCTACAGAATTTTCAGTATTTTTCTCAGTCAATCAAGATAAAAAATCCGTATTATTACTGACTGATAGCGCCCAAAAATATCTTAAAATAAACGTATAAGGTGCGTTGAAGAGGTTCGGAAAATTTATGAAAATTTTATAAGCCCCCAAGCCCAAGCTAATGATCATGGCGACCGCCGAGAAAAAATCTATCTTTTGAAAGATTCTGCCCGATGCCCCTGAAATTTCAAGTAGAGCAGCCTCCCGCTAACCCCTGTAGAAGTAAACTAATATGAGTGTCCCGACAGCCAGCGCCACCCAATCCGCTTCACCTTTGACTAGATATGCGATTAAAGTCCTGCTGATTGACGATCAGGAAATAATCGCTGAGGCGGTACGCCGCATGCTAGCTACTGAAGAAGATATTATTTTTCACTACTGCAGCGACCCCGCTCAAGCCCTTCAAATGGCTGCAGAGATTGCCCCGACAGTCATCTTGCAAGATTTAGTGATGCCGGATATTGATGGGCTGTTGCTGTTGCGTTTTTTTAGAGCTAATCCAGCCACCCGCGACATTCCTACGATTGTGCTTTCAGTCAAGGAAGAGGCAAAACTGAAAGCAGATGCTTTTGCCTGTGGGGCTAATGACTACTTGGTAAAACTCCCCGATAAAATTGAGCTGATTGCCCGCATCCGCTACCATTCTAAGGCGTATATTAGCCTCTTGCAGCGGGATGAAGCTTATCAAGCCATGCAGCGCACCCAAGCTCAACTGGTGCAGGCAGAAAAAATGTCCAGCTTGGGGAATCTGGTAGCCGGTATTGCCCACGAAATCAACAACCCCGTCAACTTCATCTACGGCAACCTCAGCCACGTTACTGAGTATGTTGAGGGGCTGCTCAATCTCATCCACCTTTACCAGCAGCGCTGTGACAGCAATGACCCGGAAATTCAAGAACTGATTGAAGATATAGATTTAGAATTTGTGCTTGAGGATCTGCCCAAAATGCTGTCCTCAATGAAGATGGGTACTGAACGCATCCGCCAGATTGTTGTAACGTTGCGGAACTTCTCTAGGCTGGATGAAGCGGACATGAAACCTGTTAACCTTCACGAAGGAATCGACAGTACGCTACTGATTTTGCAGCACCGACTGAAGGCGAAGCAAAACCGCCCCGCTATTCAAATCATCAAGGAATATGGCGATTTGCCCCCAGTGGAATGCTATGCGGGATTGCTCAATCAGGTGTTTATGAACATTCTCAGCAATGCCATTGACGCCCTGCACGAGCGCGACAGGGATAGACTTCCAGACGACATTAAGCGCAACCCCAGTACGATCACCATCCGCACTTTGGTTCAGGAGCGCAGCGGGGTGGCCATCTGCATTAAGGATAATGGCCCGGGGATTGCCGACGCTGTAAAAGCGCGGCTGTTTGAGCCTTTTTTCACGACCAAACCCGCCGGTGAGGGCACAGGTTTGGGACTGTCAATTAGCCACCAGATTGTCGTGGAAAAGCATGGGGGCGTGCTGCGGTGCGTGTCGGAACCGGGACAGGGAGCTGAGTTTTGGATTGACATCCCCTGCGGCGTGAAAGTTGCCAAAGACTTGTGCAAAACTAGGAAAAATATGCAATTCCTGGAGTCCTCTGTTGCCTGAGCAAGAAACCCGGTTTCTTTAAGAAACCGGGTTTCTTTTCGTTTCTTCGCACGGTGGGATCGGGGAGCTCGCCGGAACCGCGCAAGCGCCCGCTCCACGATGTCCGGCTGGCTGTCCATTTGGGGGGAGTGGTGGGGGGGGTTGCTGTTCTGGGCTTTCTCATATTGGTGAGGTACTGAGAAACCCGGTTTCTTTAAGAAACCGGGTTTCTGGGCCATAGGGAATTCTTTAAAGTATGCTTGCCATGCTGCCGGTGCTGTGTTATAAGTATTTTAACCTGGCCGGTGACAGACAGAAGAATTACATAAGACAAAAACAGCAACGAGGAGAGACAAACAGTGGTACTGAAACGAGAATGGCGACAGATAGTCAACCAAGTGTGCCAGCTTATAGCCCGGGCTTGGCTGGACGAAAACTTCAAGGCACAATTCATCGCCAATCCCCGACAGATTCTCGAAGAAGCTGGGATTGATGTTCCCGATGGACTAGAAGTCAGGATTGATGAGTCCGCTTATATCTGGAGTGTTCAGCAATCAGAAGAGGTGTCGGGTGCGGTTTGGACAATCCCGCTGCCACCCAAGCTAGCCGACGTCACAGACGAACAGCTCACGGACTTAATTCAGGGACGGATTTCTTCAGACCAAGTTCGCAGCACAACCTTGTGTTGATAGCATTCCTGCCTCCTGAAGCGCGATTGTTTCCCAGTGTGGGGATGCGACATGTCGCGTCTGTGCTGGGTGGGATAGTACAGGAGCTGGGGGAAGCATTAAGGGAAAGTCAGCCCTCAATGCGTACCCCTATCACCAGGCTGTCTCGCAACTTTGCTTGCGGAAAGCCGGTGCGGTTGCCAAAGCCCCCTACCGAGTCAGGGGCGATATAGCAATGGACAGTCAGTTAAGGACAGGGCATCTCACTTTCTAGTAGGGATAGGGACAGGCGAGACGCCTGTCCTACGTCCGTGCCCTAACTGCCTACTGCTATAGCGCTCCCAAAATTTAGGCGTATTTAGCAAAGATTGAAGAAGCGCTTTGGGTTGTCCCAGAGGAGTTTTCGCACGGTTGACTCACCGAGCCGGTCTGCTAGCGCTACCGCCCGCTCTACGATGTCGGGCTGGCTGTCCATGTGCGGGTAGTCGGAACCGAAAAGCAGGTTGTCTGTGCCGGTGTGCCGGATAACTTCCTCCAGGTAAGGTTCGTTGGGATCGACACTGATGAAGCACTGCCTTTGGAAATACTCAGAAGGCTTCATCTTGACGTTCTCTCGCACCTCCCACGCCAGATCCTCCCACTCTCTGTCCAGCCGCCACAGCCAGTAGGGCAGCCACCCGCAGCCGGCTTCAAAAAAACCCACCCGCAGTCCGGGGTGGCGCTCCAGCACGCCCCCTTCTATCAGCGCCAGCAGCCCCATCATCTGCTCTATCGGATGGGAGCAGGCGTGCAGGGCGAAACGGGTGTCAAACCGGTCGGCACCGGCAGCCGGCAGCCGGCAGTGGCTCCCCTCGTGAATGCAGACTGCCACCCCCATGCGAGCGCACTCGCTCCAAAACGGCTCGTAAGCCGGGTCGCTCAGAGAGCGCCCCTTCACCAGATTCGGTCGCAAAAATACCGCCTTCCAGCCAAATTCCGCCAGCCGGTGCAATTCCGGCACCATCTCTTCCGGCGCGTGCTGGTTAATCGCCCCTATCCCCCACAGCCTTTGCGGATCGTAGCTGCAAAAGTCGCGCAGCCAGCGGTTGTAAGCGCGTACCAGCGCACCGGCAAGTTTTGCGTCCATCGTATCCACCGCCAGCATCCAAAGGCCCACCGTCGGGTACAGGAAGGCCATGTCAACCCCGATCTTCTGCATCGTTTTTATATACGACTCCGCATCGAAACCCCGGACAACCGCCATGCCATGATTGCGAATCACCTGCAGCGCCGCTTCAGTTTGAACCTCTTTAGATACCTTGTTCCAAATTGGAACGCCCTCGACTTTGATGCCGGTTTCGTCACAGTACGGTGCCCGACTCTTGAAGGCCGGCTCGATATATTTCTCCCACATCTCGAAGGGCTCAATGACATGACAGTCTGCATCCAGAATGCTAAATCCTTTAAACATATTTTCTCCTTTTTTTCTTCTCGTTCCCAGGCAGAGCC
>JALOOK010000021.1 GCA_025454445.1 Oscillatoria sp. Prado101
TAAATCCCCTTAACGACTCTCTCTCTGTCCTCTGGGTGTATGCGATCGCACCACCAATTCGCGTCAGTTTCTACTTCCGCCGCACCGGAGCCAAACATTGTCTCGACATTTTCATTCCACACCACCTTATTCGTGAGCAAATCCCAGTCCCATATTGCCTCTTTTGTCGCCCGCGACAGCTGCCGGTAGCGCGTTTCACTTTTACGCCAAGCCTCCAAAGTGCGCGTCCGCTCCGTGATATCCTCAACCGCAGTCACGAAATAATCCACCGCTCCTGATGGGCCGCGAACGCAGTGTACGGTGATGCTGGCGCGGATTACCAGGCTATTTTTGCCGATCAACCGCTTCTCCATCGAATAACCCTGGATCTCACCTGCCAAAACCCGGTTGAACTGCTGCAAGTCCGCCGATCGGTCATACGGGTGAGTTATTTCCGGCCAAGTCAAAACGGCCAGCTCCTGACGGGAGTAGTCCAACATATCGCAAAATCGGTCGTTGAATTCCAGCCAGCCCAAGTCTGGCGAAGTGATGGCGATTGCAATTGGAGACAGATTGAAATAGCTGCGCAGCGCGGATTCGCTGCAGCGCAGACGATCGGCGGCACCGGTGCCCTCTGTTGTCTCCCGCGCCTGACATTGGCGCAAAGATTCCCCATCGTGCAGCTCACCCACCGCTTCAGCCCGCCCCCCGCATTGGGTGAGCCCCCCAATCGCCCGCGACACCCACAGCCCCTCCAGCACAAATAGAGCCAGCCCCAAGTTTTGCCCCAGAGTGTACCCAGACCAATCAGTTGGAGTCAGAAACCAGCAGTCGATGGCCAGAGCCGGCAGAACAGTGGCCAGCGTCCCCCCCGCCCAGCCTCCGGCGCTCCCCATCACCCAGGCAAAAAACAGTAGAAAAGGGTTTGCTATTGCAATCCAAAGGTGTAGCCCCAAAGCCAGCGGCGATATGATCGTGACTAGCAGTATCGGAATCGCGTAGCGATGCAATTGGAAGGGCGTCAGTTTCAGCATATTCTGGACTTGTTTTTCAAAGGGGTGGCCCGTGGTTCAGTTTAGGAATTGGCTGCGGACTAGAAATGCGTTTTTTCCAGTTTAACATCTCTAACCAGCCGATCCCTGCTGCGGAAAGCGTAGGGTGCTACGAGCGCGCTATCGCCTATTTTTCTCAGCAGCTTCTCAAGAAGCTTGACTTGCTAGCAGTGATTGCTGGAAGCGGTTCTTTTCCCATCAATATACCTGTTTTGAGGGCATTTGTGTGTGAATCTTTAACCTTTTTTCCAACTTTCCCCTTGCTTTTCGCCGGCAGCCCGCAGTGGCCTTCAACGCCAGTCCCGGCAGCTGCGGGGAAAGCCGAAACCCGTCAGCCCTCACCTGGCGTCCGGCTGCACCGATTTCTTAAGCTCTAGGGGCGGAGCGACCTGAAATATTTGCCAGCACAAAATAGTTATAATGAAACCGTCACTCCCATACAAAAACAGTATTAACGTAAATCCCCAGAGAGGGTGCCGGCCTTTTCAGCAGATGGGGCAGCGCTGCCCGCTTACTGAGTGCCTCGAAGAAAATCGGATCAGTAAATCTGGTCGGGTATCCGCCCTGCCGGCACCTCTGAGCTTGGGCACAATAGAACTGTTAACACCACCCGCTCCCTGTTGGTCAGCAATACCACTTCCACAAGGTAACACCATGATTTCTTCCGAAAACCTTAACAAACCCGACAAGCCAGCTTCTGACGCCGCCATCGCCCCCTCCTACAGCCAAGAAGATGTCCAACAAATTCTGCACCTGGCGCTGGCGCGTCAAGAGCAAAGCGGCGAAATGACCCGCGCCCAGCTGCTAGAGATAGCCTCTGACTTGGGCATCACCCCAGACGCTCTCCAGGCGGCTGAAAAAGAGTGGATCGCCCGACAGGGCGAATTCCAGCAGCGCCAGGTGTTTGACACCTATCGGCGCAACCAATTGAAGCAACACTTAGTCAGATATTCCATAGTCAACTCGTTTCTCGTACTGCTCAACCTAGCATCAACGCACGACCTTTCTTGGTCGCTGTACATTCTGCTGGCGTGGGGGCTGGGACTCTCACTGCAAGCCTGGAAAACCTACCAAACCGAAGGCGAAGAGTACGATCGAGCCTTCCAGCGGTGGCGCGTCAAGCAACAGCTGGGGCAATCTTTCACCACCCTAGTCAACAAGTGGATAAAGCCCCAGTAATATCAATTTTAGATTTTGGATTTTGGATTTTGGAGCAAAGCTTAGAAACCGGGTAACTTCGGCGAAACCCGGTTTCTGCTCCTTCACGGGGGCGGGTTGCCCCTCTCACCATAAAGCCGGCGCAACTCCTCACACAGCTTCTCAATCCGCTGATTCAGCCGATCAATCTCACCGTCTTTCTGTTTGATACTCTCCTCTTTATCCAAAATAATCTGATTTTTATCCGCTATCTCCAAAGCGCTGATCGCCGCATTAATCAGATTCTCAAACCAAGGTGGAGACACATCAACCGCCGCCGCATCCTCACGCCTTTTCCCCAAAAGACCGATTGATTTTCCCCGCTCAACTGCTAAAACTTCCCCTTCAGCATTCTTAATTCTCAATTCCGGTGCGGACTCGCTGCGGTACAGGGCGCAGGTATAGGGGCGCTTGTCGTAATAAAACTCTGCCTTCAAAAGCGGGGTGGGCTGCACCGGCACCGGCACCGGCGCTGTGCCGGCAATCGTTGCGCGAGAAATCGGAAGTCGCGCCCCCACCAACTCCAGCTCAATATTTGTATTGCCATTCCAAGTGTTTTCTCGCAGCTGATAAGCGACATCCAGACGCACCGGCATTGGAAAATAATCGCCCCAGCGCCACGCCACCGCCTGCACTTTAGCCGGCAGCACTCCATGACCGGCATCTTGGGCGAGCGTCAGTTTGATGTGCCCTTTGCCCACCATTCTCTGCTCGATGACTCGCACATTCGGCGTCCAGAAAACCGGCTCGCGGTTGTCAATGCCGCAAGGCTGAAAAGCGTCAATCTGCCGGTACAGATCGGGAGTGATTTCAGAGAAATTCAGTGGGGCGTCAATTTCCACCAGCGGTTTCAGGTGTGCCGGTTCGAGACAGCGGTGGGCGAACTCGCTGAGGCGGCGGCGAAAGGCATCCAGATTGCCGGCGGGAAGAGAAAACCCGCCGGCGGCGCGGTGTCCGCCATATTTTCCCAGCAAGTCATCGCACGACTGCAGCGCCTCAAAGACGTGGAATTCCGGGATGCCCCGCGCCGAACCGCGAAGGAGGCCCTCGCCCTCAAGAGTGCCAATAAACACCGGCACGCCGTAGCGCTCCACCAGACGTGAGGCGACAATGCCAATCACGCCGTGGTGCCAGTTGGGCTGAACCGCAACCAAGACGCGCTCTTGCAGCAAGTCGATCTGGCTGCTCTCCACCCAAGCGATCGCTTGCTGTTCAATTTCCTCGCACAGCTGCTGGCGGCGCTCGTTAATTTGCTCGCACTGCATCGCCCTTTCCAGCGCCTGATCCAGATCATCGGTTGTCAGCAGTTCAATAACAATTTGCGGGTCGCCAATTCGGCCCACAGCGTTTATCCGAGGGCCGAGGCGAAAGCCGATATCTTCTGGTTTGAGGGTTTTTTTGCCGGCGGGTGGCGAGTTGGGATTAGGGGATTTGGGGATATCTTGCCCGTTCGCTCCCTGTTGCCGAGCGACGACACCGGCGACTTGGATCAGCGCCTGGATGCCGGTGAGCTTGGATTGCGGCAGCTGGCGCAGCCCCAGTTTCACCCAGCGGCGGTTGACGCCCGTCAGGGGAGCCAAATCGGCAATCGTACCCAGAGTCATCAGCTCTCGCAGGGGGGAGACGAGTCCTTGGATTTTGTTGAGTGCCTGGGCGAGGGTAATCGCCAGGATGTAGGCGACGCCGACGCCGGCGAGTCCGCGATAGGGGGAGTCCTCCCGAATCAGTTTGGGGTTGAGGATGGCGTTCGCGGGGGGGAGTTGCGGCGGGATGTCGTGGTGATCGGTGACGATCACGCTTATGCCCAGTTCGCGAGCTCTGCGGATCGGTTCGTGAGCGGAAATGCCGTTGTCTACGGTTAGGATTACTTTGACGCCTTCGCTGTGGAGTTCTTCGACAATCCGCAGGTTGATGCCGTAGCCTTCTTTCATGCGGCTGGGGATAGCGTAATCGACGATCGCGCCCAACCTCCGCAGCGCCCGCAACAGCAGGGCGGTGCTGGTCATGCCGTCGGCGTCGTAGTCGCCACAGATCGCGATTTTTTCCCCGCAAGTGATGGCCTTTTCCAATAATTGCAGGCTTTTGGCCAAGTCGGGGAATTCCCCCACCGGCGGGGGCAAAGTTAGGGAGTCGGGGTTTAAGTAGGCTTGGGCCTCGGAAGGTGTGGCGATGCCCCGGTTGAGGAGCACCTGAGCCAGCACCGGCATCAAGCCGGTCGCCCCTGCCAGCTCTTGGGCCAATTCTGGCTGTGCGGGGAAAATCTGCCACCGCTGGTTAGGCAGCCGATGGTTGCGAGGGGGCTGGGGGCTCATTGCAGGCACGGGTTTGTCTGGTAGGGGGATTCCAATTCTACCCAATCTTGGTGAGAGGCCGGCTGCGGCGCTGCAGTTCGGGGGAAGCTGTCACCTTGCTATTTTAACCCAAGTTGCAACTTAGAAGTCTAAAAAATATCCAGATCCCCCCAAACCCCCCCTTAAAAAGGGGGGCGCAAGAGTATTCCCCCCCCTTTGTAGGGGCGGGCCCTTCCGCCCCGGCGTTGGGGGGGATCTCACCTAACTCATTGGTAAGTAGCAACTTAGGTTATTTTATCAGCTTGTTGGCGAATTCATAAGGAAAACCCCACCCCCAACCCCTCCCCATCAACAGGGAGGGGAGCTTGTCCTCGTTCTCAGGGCGGCCACGGAGGGCGGCCACGGAGGGCGGCCACGGGGGGCGGCCACGGGGGGCCGCCACGGGGGGCCGCCCCTACCTTTTGCGCCGAAACTCGGCTAAATTTCAGATAATTTTAATTATTCTGGCTGTTCATGCCGGCGGCTGTTGGGGGTGAGGGGCAGCGCCAGCGGTTGCTTTCAAAACCGGCACCCTTGATGGGTTTCACCCACCACCCCGTTCCCGGAAAGGGGAATAGCTTGAAGTCCTTCTTACAAACCTTTTCACGGCTTCCGGGGCATAAAAAGCTGAATTCCTGAGTGCCAGCCCCTTCGGTTAGGTGTGATGGGTTAAGCCCTACAACCCTGGGGGCAAGGCGCTGAAGTCCTGAGTGCAAACTATTATCGCCGGTGCCTTGAGGGAGCCGTTTCGGACAGCCTAATTGTAGCAAGTTTTGCCCTGAGTTCCCCTCTGCTGACAGTGTGGCAGAAATTGGATGAACTGTCCAAAAATCGGGAAACCGGGCAATTTGGCTTAAACCCTCTACAATGTGTGATAAACATAATAAAATAATAAATCCTCTTTGGCGGGCATGACTAGCGCATGATCGACTTAACTCAGCTGACCCCCGATTCTACCTTGGGGCACCTGCCCTCCCACCACTTCCAGGTGAGTCACGCGACGCCCGGGCATTTCGTCGCTCAAAAATTTGCTGAAAAATCAGATATTCCTGGAGTCCTGATTATCAAGGGTTCCCGGATTGCCGGGATGATTTCTCGGCGAAAGTTTAACGAGTGGATGAGCCAGCCTGACCGCAGAGAGGTTTGTCTGAAGCGTCCGATTCAGACGCTATTAGACTGTGTGAAAACCCAGCCGTTACAGCTGCCCGAGACGTGCAAAATTGATGAAGCGGCTACAATTGCTTTGAATCGGTCTGAAGATTTGGTTTACGAGCCGGTCGTGATTGCCTCCGAGAGCGGCAGTGTGCGGTTGCTAGACATGCATGTCCTGCTGCTCGCTGAAGTCAAAATCGCCAAAGTTTACAAGCAAATGGTTAAAATGCAACAAATAGAGGCGCACGGCTACAGGACAGAACTGCAAAAAGAAAAAGAAAAGGTAAAAAGTTACACGCAACTGTTAGAGTTTAACCTGCTGGAGATTCAAAAGCAAAACCAGAGGCTCGCCCAGCAGAAATTGCAACTGTTAAACCAAGCTAAAGAAATCGCCCAACTCAATCAGCGATTTATTCAGATGGGCCAGCTCCTTTCTGCAGAAGGGAGAAAGGCGTTTCAGGCAACCTTTGTCGGCGTCAGCGCCATCTGCCGCAACACGGATCAAATTGTTGATATGGGGAAAGCCCTAGCCAAAGAGCTAGAAAATGTTCATGGGACTTCTCGACTGATTTCAAGAGTCAGCCAGCAAGTCCGCTACTTGGCGGTACAGGCGGCAATAGTGGCCAATCGGATTAGTGGGCCCTTGAATGAGTTCAGCCATGTGATTTCTGAAATTGGCAAATTGGTCAGCCAGACTTTTGATGCGGGGCGCAGGATGGACCTGCTGGCGAATCGCTTTAAACTGCACGTTCAAGAACTCACCGACTCGGCGCGAGAGGGGGCGACAGTTGCGCGAGGGCTGATTCAACACATTGAGCGGGCAGAAGTGGCGCTGGCGGAGTTGGAGGAACTGGTTAAACATCAAAAACTTAAAAGCGCTTCAGTTTCTCAGGAAGATTTTGAAAGCGGTAAGCTTCCTGAAGCGCAGTCTCTGATTGAAAAAATCGAAGAAGTAGAAGGGGCGCTGACAGATTTGGAGGAAGTGGTTAAACAGCAAGACCTCAGGGGTCTGATTGAGAAAATCGAACAGTTGCTCAGTCGCAGCAAGCAAAAGATACTGCAGTGAGTGCCGGTCGCCGCACTGCTGCGCCCCCACGAGTGCCGGTGCCCTTGGCCCGCAACCGGGAATTGACCCTTTGTATTGTTTTTATATTTTCCAGGGGCCAGTGACTTGGAAAAGCCACTATTTTAAAAGGTGGCTGGTTTGGGTTGATGAGAGGTGATTTATAAAGAAAAAGTGAAGTCACAAGAAACCGGCTTTCTTGTGGTGGGTCAGCCATAAAACTTAGCTTTCCGGCAGAAAAATCCGGTTTCTGACCACGGAGATGTCTTAACAATTACTTTATAAACCGGCTCTCAGGTCACACTTGGGACGGCAATCCACCGGCTTTGCTCTCCAGTGCTTAGATTGTTAAGAAATAAAACAAAATAGGTGAAATGTGACGCGGCTGCGATATCATCGGGCCGTGAGGCTGAGCGCGTCAAGGCGGACGCTTGCCTTACAAGACTGCTCACATACGCTCGTACAGTGGTGGAGGAAACTGTGGAAATCAGGGGAACGAAATGGAATGATTTAAACGGAAACGGAGAGCGGGATACGGGTTCGATTAACGGCAACCCGCCCGACTTGGTGTTCGTCCTGGATGTGTCCGGCAGCACTTCAAGCCCGTTTCAGGGAAGTGAGGTAGGGGATGTCAACAATGATGGCAACGTCAACACCATCTTGGATGCGGAAATAGCGGCTTTCCAAAACTTGAATCAGGCGCTGATTGACGCCGGCTTGGGACAGACTGCCAGAGTGGGGATTGTGGCGTTTTCCGATTCCGCCGAAACAGTCGGTACAGTCACCAACCCCGCTGCAGACAGCGACGGCGACGGAATTTCCAACGTGCGGGAGTCGCTCAGTTCCCTGCAAATCGGCGGCGGCACCGACTACGAAACCGGACTGCAGGAAGCCCAGAATATTTTTGAAAGCTTGAACACGGCTGCAGGCAATGGAAATCTGGTCTTCCTGTCCGACGGGGAACCCAATTCCCAGACTTACGAAGACGAGGTGGCTTCCCTGAAGGCGCTGGGGGTGAACCTGCTGGCTTTTGGCGCGGGGGAGGGGGCAGCGCTGCAGCCACTGCAGCTTATCGATCCTGCAGCGTCGATATTCACCAGCACTGACGATTTCCTCAGCGTGTTCAGAGGGTTGGGTGCCAGCACCGGCACCCCGCAGTTCCGGGAACCCGGTTTGGGCGGTGTGACGGTGTATCTCGACCTGAATAATAACGGGGCGCTGGACTCCGGCGAACCGAATACGGTGACGCTCAATGACGATCCGGCAACGCCAAATGTCAGTGAAGCAGGTCAGTACCAGTTCACCGGCCTGTCAGCGGGAACCTATACGGTGCGGGAAGTCGTGCCTGCCGGTTTGGCACAGACCTTCCCCACCGGCGGCGCACACACCGTCACCGTCGCTGCCGGTCAGACTGTCGAGGGGATTGACTTCGGCAACCAATCCCCTCGAACTTCAGGCGTATTGCTGGAGTTTGAAGGAATAGGAGATTTAAATTATGTCAATAACTTCTACGCCAGTCAAGGCGTGACGTTCTCTAGCAATGCCGTGGCGCTGGTGGATTCCGATGCCGGTGGCAGCGGCAATTTTGGCAGCGAGCCGAGTCCAAATACCGTCATGGCTTACGCTAAAGGCGATTCAATTACCATGAATTTGAATCAGACGCAAACTATTGCGTCTGGTGTGATTTCATTTGACTACACCTCTCCCAATGAGACGCATGAGGTGAATATTTATGACGGGTTAAACGGCACGGGGAATCTTTTGGCATCGGCAACTTTGGGAAAAACTACCTCCTTTGGCGCTCCAGATCCCGAGGGAGAATTTAGCCCGCTAGTTCCATTTACGGTGAATTTTGTCGGGAATGCCAAGTCGGTTGTTATGGGAAGTCACAAGTACGAAATCGGGTTTGACGACATCCGAATTAACCTGGTGCCAGTAACCGGACAGACGCCTACCCCGACGCCCGGTCAAGCACTCACCGGCACTTCTAACCCCGACAGCCTCACGGGAGGTGCCGGCAACGACACTATTGCCGGACTTGCTGGCAGCGACACCCTGACTGGCAGTGACGGCAATGATATATTGCAGGGCAATGAAGATGGGGATTTTCTGTTTGGCAATGCCGGTGAGGACAGCTTCAATGGCGGGAAGGGCGACGACAACCTTGCCGGGGGTGCCGGCAATGACAGCCTCACCGGCGATGATGGCAATGACACCCTCACCGGCGGTGCCGGAAATGACACCCTCACCGGCAGTGCCGGCAGCGACAGCTTTGCTTTCAACAATCTCTCTCATGGTGCTGACACTATCGCAGATTTTGTCACCGGCACTGACCGCATCCTTATCGAGGCTGCCGGTTTCGGTGGCGGACTGACTGCCGGTGCCCTTTCATCTAATCAGTTCGTCTCGGGAACAGCCGCCCTTGATGCTGATGACCGCTTTATTTACAGTGCCGGTTCTCTGTTCTACGATGCCGATGGCACCGGCACAACCGCACAGGTGCAAATAGCCACCCTCACCGGCGCACCGGCTCTCAATGCGGCTGATATTCTGATCTCCTAAGAACTCAGCAGGATGCGCCAACCCAGCAACAGAAACAGAAACCCGGTTTCTGAAACCGGGTTATACCTCGTTCCCAGCCACCCTTACGGGAACGTGCACTGTGGGGAACGCCGTCCTGTCGGCGGAGCCGACTTTGGGCAGATAGGAAGATTAAAAGTATAAAATATTATTAGCATTTCTCTACTAATTTGTCAACCCTCCAAACATAGAGCGGTTTTCATCTGAGTGAGGTACTGAGAAACCCGGTTTGTTTAACAATACCTTCGCCAAAAGTCCACCCTCTAGGGTGGGCTTTGGCGTAGAGTACCGAGGGAGAGGGCTATTGAAAAACCCCTTCCCAAAAACCCAGACAGGGTTTTAAGGGGGAAGTTTCTCAACCCAGTATCCTGTAAGGGTTATATCTACTGACCAGTAAGCTGTTACGCTTTTAAGAAGCTGATTATACAGAGGAGGCAGAGCCTCGCGCTTGGCGCGTTCCCAGGCTCTGCCTGGGAACGAGAAATGATTAAACTTTTTGCACCGATCCAAAACCCTCTCTTACTCCCCCTCCCCGCTTTTCGGGGAGGGGGTTGGGGGGTGGGGTTCATCGCTGCCAAAGTGCAACGCCGAATTCCGGGGGCGCAGGAGTGCCGCCCCCCTGCGCAGAACACCGGCTCTATAATTGCCCTCTACCCCTCCCCCGAAATATCGGGGTCAATCCCCAATTCCCGCAGCCGGCGCTGCAGCGCCTCCAACTGAGCCTGCGCCTGTTCTGCCCGCTGGCGCTCGGCTTCTGCCCGCTGGTAAGCCGCCAATGCCTGCTGCTGGGCGAGGGCTTCTCTTTCTTCAGCCGTGGGAATCCAGTTGCCCCCGGCATCATACCAGCGCAACCACAGGCGATGAATGCCTTGATATTCCCCAACCCACAACCCCAATCCCAATTCCAATTCGGGCATCCAAACCCTAGGCTCGCTCAGCTGCAACTCCTGGTAACGACCGGCTTTTAAAGCAAAAACTCGCAACTGGTTCGTGTAGCGATTGAACACCACATAGTAGGGCACTCCCAAAATCCGCTCGTAGACTTCCCACTTAGTAGGGGGTTCACCGGCTGCCCTAGCGCTCTGTCCCAAGTCTTCATCTTCCGTGCCCGGAGAAAGCAATTCCACCACCACAAAAGGTCTAATTCCCTCTTGCCAAATCACATAACTCATGCGCAGGTCACGCCCGTCATAAAGCCTGGGAACCCCCACGACTGCAAACCAATCTGGTCTTTTGTACCAGTTTGGGTGGCTGACATCGTAGTAGAGGTTCATATCACTGCCGGTGAATATCCGATCTGGGGAGTGATTAGGGGGGCGAAAGGTGCGGCGCATCAGTTCGGGTTGAAAGTCGTGGAATTCGTCTGGCAAGCCTGGTTCCTCCTGATTTTCACTGGGCAAATCGTACATAGTGGGCAGGGTTTCTCGCGCAGAGCGCGGCGGATCTGTCTGCTCAACCGGGTATTTCATCGGCTGCATAGTAGCCTCACTTTTAGAAGTAACGCTGAGTGGATTATTGCTATTATAACTCAAGTTGCTACCTACCAGTGAGTCAGGTGAGATCCCCCCCTAGCCCCCCCTTTTTAAGGGGGGGGAATACTCAAAGCCCCCCTTTTTTAGGGGGGTTTGGGGGTATCTCGATGTTTAGTAGGGGGTAGGGTGCGTTCCCTCGAAGGGAACGCACCCTACGAATCTGCAATCGGTGAAAAGATTACATCCGCTCATGCTTCGCCCTTCCCCATAGCGCTAGCCTTGGGGGGGATCTACCCTGACTCACTTGTAGGTAGCAACTTGGGTTATTCTAGAAGAATAGAGTCTCCCCCCAGCCCCATCATGTTTAAATACGACTCGCAGATGTTGTTACCCTCTGCTGAGGATTTACCCGACTCGGACGACACTCCTGTGGATAACGAACTGCAAGATTTGATTCCCGGTCTCTTGAAAGCGGTACTGGCTATGGCGTGGTCAGACCGCATGGATTGGTTTTTTGGCGTTGACATGGGGATCTACTATGACCCAAAGCAGCCAGCCATCGTACCGGATGGTTTCCTTAGCTTAGGAGTGGAGCGGATTATTGACACAGACTTGCGCCTCAGTTACGTCCTTTGGGAAGAAAAAACCGTCCCGATTCTGGTGCTAGAGGTCGTCTCCCAGACCCAGAGAGGAGAGCACACCACCAAAAAGGAAAAATATGCCGAAATGGGAGTGATGTACTATGCGGTTTATTGCCCCTGCCGGCGGCGCAAGCCCCCCCTATAAGTGTCTCGCTTAGTTGATGGCTGCTACATTTTGCAGCAGGGTTCTCCTGTTTGGATGCCAGAAATAGGATTGGGAATTGGGCGAGAACAGGTAACCTATCAGGCAATCACCCGGGAATGGCTTTACTGGTATGATGAGCTCGGTCAGCGACTGCTAACACCAGAGGAACGCGCTCGTCAGGCGGAACAGCGAGCGCACCGGCTGGCAAAAGAATTGCGCCGGCGCGGCATAGATCCCGACTCCCTGCTTTGAACTAATATAGCGTTTGTAGAAACCCGGTTTCTCAAAGAAACCGGGTTTCTGACCCCGGGAATATTGCTGGTAGGGGCGGGGGGAGCATCCCATTTTTGCAAAGATTGTCACCCTCACCCCCCGTTCCCCCCCTCTCCCATGAAGGGAGAGGGGGGAAGAATAAAGAATTCTCCCCTCACCCCAAAGTGGGAGAGGGGTTGGGGGTGAGGGGGATTACAAAAATGGGATACTCCCGAAGCGGGTTCACCCAAAATGTCTCTGGGGTTTTCCCGGATGTTAGTAAACCCGCCCCTACTTCTCGCTGACGCACCACAAGAAATTGAGGCCGGTTTATTGAACAGGATTTACGCAGCACACTGTGGTGTGGGGTGGGTTACGCAACGCTTACCCACCCTACAGATAGAGGCGCAAGCGTAAGTCCTGTTGAGGTTTAGTTTATCGAGGTAACTGCTCAAAAATCCCAAAAGAGCGCTGTAGCGCCGCCGGGTTGCGGATTAGCGGATTGAAATCCGTGCCCGTACCCCCACCGGCACCCGGATCGGGAAGGCCAAACAAAGCATCCGTCATAAAAGTCTGGGAAAATCCCAGGTCAAAACTTCTTTCTTCCTCAAAAAACGGAGGCTTCAGCTTGGGTTTTGCCGGCTGAGCCGGTGCCGGTTGATTTGCCGGCGCTTGCGTGACGCCACTCCCTGCTGGGGATGGGCTGCCGGTTTCTTCTGCCAAAGCCATCTCAGAAACCGTCACACCTAAGCTAGAAAACACTGTCCCCAAAACCAGGACTGAAACCCACAATTCAGGCATCGTTTTTTTGAGCCGATGCATAACATATCCCTCCTCTAAATATAGCAATCCGATTCTATTTTTGCCCAACCTATTTGAGAGGCGGATCTTCCCTCCCGTGCGTTCCCAGGCTCCCGCCTGGGAACGAGCAACCGGTAGGGCGTGCAGCCCAACTACAAACCTTTTCAAGTCAGTCTCGCCTGTCCCAGAAACCTTGAGGCAGTAGTAGGGTGCGTTCCCTCGAAGGGAACGCACCCTACCCCTTGTCCGGCGGCGGGCGAGCCGGTAGGGCGTGCAGCCCAACTACAAACCTTTTCAGGTTAGGACGTAGGACAGGCGTCTCGCCTGTCCCAGAAACCTGAGGTAATTCCCGGCAGTTTTAGAACCGGAAAGTCGTGCGCAGAACTCCGACAAAAATATCATCGTTACCCGCATCGTGTTCCGGATTGATAATGTAAAAGAAGCCGGGTGTTACTGTTATTCTATCACTCACCCGAAACCGGTAGAACGCCTCCAGGTGCAGTGAGGTGTCATTATCTTCCGTCACCCCATTGCCGGTGCGCAGTTTGGGCGGCTGACCGGCGAGAAAGGCCAGCAAGTCCCCTTTGCGGCCAAACGGATCGGAAAGTCCCAAAGAAAACAGGTAAGTCGTGGTGGTTGCGGAAGCGTCTGATGTGGTAGAATCGGTGAAAATTATCCCGCCCCAAGTCCCGAAGGTGAGGTTGCGAGCCGCACGCCACTGGAGCGTGCCGCTGACAGCATTAATCTGCACCGGCTCGCCAATCGCCCCAGAGGTGTCGGCATTGAAACTGCCGGTGAACGTATCTAAGCTGCCATTGCGCGAATAGGCATTAATATAAGCCAAGCCGGTGATAATTTTATCAGCTGGTCGGGTTAAAAGTTGCACGCCCAAAGCGCTGTGGCTAGCTGCAAAAACCCCTCGGCGCTCCCGGGAAGCGTCGGGATCGTTACTGTCTCGCGTGCCATAAGCCACTTGCAAGCGCATGCGGTCAGAAATCAGCCAGTCCAAACCAACACCGGCATCGAGAGCGCCAATTTTGAACAGGGGGCTGGCTTCCGCAAACCGGGAAATCGCACCCCGCCCCGTGTCAAAATAGGGGGAGTTCGCAGTCAGCACGCTGCTCAAGCTAAAGCCAACCGGTCTGACAGTAAACACAACCCGTTCGTTAAACGCAGCAAACCGGTAGTCCAGCAAATCCAGTTGAATTTGATTGTTCGTATCCCCCTGATAAGACAGCAGAGTCATATCAGTTCCCAGGGAATTCGGATTGGCGAACCCCCGGTCGGCAAAATTCGCCGCGCCTAACTCAATTCGCAGCAAATCTGTGCCAGAAAAAGTGCTGACTGTTTGCACCCGCACCAAATGTGTTAAAATTGTGTTAGTCGCACCGTCTCCTGGCGGGCCACCGCCGGTGGCGTCTGCGAATGAGAATATCACCTCACCGCCCAATACAGTCGTCGAGGAAGTAATTCGCCGCCCCTCCAAAGTGGGAAAGCGGTTTTCCAGAGTGGTGACTCGACCGCGCAACGCAGTCATTTCCGCCCCAAATTCTTCCTGGAGCCGGCGGACGGTGGCCAGGTCTTGCTGGGTGATAAAATCCGCAGTTGAGACAGCTTGTGGGATGAGCTGGGTGATGCGCTCCAAACAAGCGTTCAAACCGGCAGCAAACTCGTATCGAGTCATGGCGCGATTCCCCCGGAAAGTCCCGTCTGGGTAGCCGGCAATGCACCCGTAGCGCTCTACCAAGTTTTGCAAAGCTTGAAACGCCCAGTCTGTGGGCTGCACGTCGGACAGTTGGGACACGGAAGTCACCTGAGCCATTGGGTCATCTGGCGTGTCTGAAGGGGGAAGCGCCACGGATGCCGGTTCAGGGGAAGTTTCGCCCACTTCTGGGGCTGCCGAACCCTCACCGGCAGGAATTAGTTCAGCAACAGCTGGAGTTGCAGCAATGGGAGCCGTTTCTGTCAGAGGTGCCGGTGGGCTTTCCGGAGTGGGGCGGTGTGATAATTCTGCTGACAGCTCTTGCGGGGAACCGGTGGGAGGGTTTCCCCCCATAAAGTCCCGTTTATCTAGACCATAAAATTTGTGCGGTTTTAGATTTTGTTTAACAGCGGGCGGTTCCTGGACTGCAGTTAGCTGTTCAGGCGTATCGGCCAAGACTGCCGGTGCGGACACCAGCAATAATAAAAGACCGGACAAGCAATGTTTCACACCCATATTTGCACCTCACACCCATAAACCAAACACTAGAAGTATAGGGAATAGTCTTCATCCTGTAAAGGCCCCATACCAAAATTTTCCCTTACCCTGAGGCTACGGTTTATAAACAAATCCCTGTGGTGCCACTTTTCCATGAACTTGGAAGAACTTCTTTCTCCCCCCTCTCCCCTTGTGGGCTTCGGTTTATACACAAATCCCTGTTATGCCAATTTTCCATGAAGCTGTACAAACCTCTTTCTCCCCCCTCTCCCCTTGTGTGGGCGGTGAGGGGGGGTGAGGGGCTTGCTGTGGTCACATCCCCAAGATATGTATAAACAGCAGCCCCTTGTGTGGGCGGTGAGGGGGGGTGAGGGGCTTGCTGTGGTCACATCCCCAAGA
>JALOOK010000022.1 GCA_025454445.1 Oscillatoria sp. Prado101
TGTTAATTGTTACTTGTTAATTGCCAGCATATAATTGGATGACTAATTAACCAAAATCAATTGACAATTAACCATGTATACACCCAAACTAATTAAGTCCATCAGTTAATATATCCCCATCCATAGCTGGATAAATACAAGCTTTTTCGTTAATAGCGTAACTTGCAAACCAACTTAATAACACCTAACCCATAAACCCTGAGAAAGCCATGAACAGCAATAACCCCAACAAACAGAGTGAAATTGTTCTTCACGCCCAGCTGGAAATTTCTGACGCTCTCAGCCAAGACACCCAAGAGCATCTCCAAGAACTTCAAGAGGATGCGCGCTTATTTGTCGCAATCTATAGAACAGGCGCAGACTCGCTTTGCCAAAGTGCTGGCAGAAAACCGGCGGCTGAAAGGGTTTCTGCTGGAAATGGTGAAAAATTGCTCCTGTCAGGAAGGAAGCCGGTGCCCTCAGTGCCAGCGGATTCTGGGCACCTTGAACCATTTTGGCATTTAGATAGCCTCCGCACCCGCCAATTTTAAAAAGTTGCGCTATCACCGCACCACAATGCTGTTTTTTATGTAAATTAGTTGCAATAAATCTTGGAGCGAGGGCTTCCCCCGCAACCCGCAATCCCACCCTCACCTCAAATTGCCCCGGCTTTCTGCGGTAGCGCCCTCGGGCACCGGCTCCCTCCCCTCCCTGATATCAATTCCGGTTAATTGATTTGATATTTTTCTCCCCCGCACCAGAGCACCCCCGCACCAGAAACCAACGCGGTCGTATTCTAATCATTTAAACGGAATTGCTGGCATTTCCTTTTTGCATAAAACGCTTACGCGCTACTCACGGACACACTCCTCCTATCATCTCCGCTTGATTCGATCGCGTTCTGGCGATAGGGGTTGGGGATGAGGGTGAGGGGCAAATATCTCAATTGCCGTCAAGTGACCGTCCACGACCTGACATCAATTTTAACAATTTTTAAGAAAAGTTTTAATTCTTTTAACAACTGCTTGGCAGTGACCGGCAGCTAGGGCACTATCTAAGCAGGTGTTTTTTCACAAAGAGTTCAGGTTTAAACGCTTACAGGCCAATAAACGCTAGCATTCTTAACATCCTGTTATATTAGCCACATCTGCCATGCCACTAAATGACTCGGCCATCTATTCATCCGCTATAGAAGACGCAATTGACCCCTTACCCCTGATTGTTTCACCGGAAACTCCTGTAGCAGAAGTCTTGGCACTGATGAGCCAGGTCAGGAGCAACTGCCGGCTGCCCGCTGCCGGCTCCCCGTCAGGCGCAACTGTACTGCCGGAAATACGCGCCACTTGCGTGTTGGTGATGGCAGGTGCCGAGGCGGGGATGTATTGCCCGCTGCCCGGAAGTGAGGCAAGCGGTGAGCGGCCTGTACTGGGCATATTCACAGAGCGGGATATTGTCCGGCTGACTGCTTCCCGCAAGGACTTCAAAAACCGCAAGGTGGCTGAGGTGATGACCAAGCCGGTGATTACCCTCACCCAATCTGGATCGCAGGGGATCTTCACAGCGCTTTCCCTGTTTCGCCAGCACCGGATTCGCCACCTGCCAATCTTGGACAGAGAGGGAAAGCTGCTGGGGATGGTGACGCCCGAGACGATTCGCAACGCCCTCAAACCGGCCAACATCCTGACGCGGTTGCGCTTTGTCAAGGACGTGATGCGCACCTCCGTGATTCAAGCCCCGAAAGACGCATCCGTGTTTGAGCTAGCCGAGCTGATGGCTTACCATCACGTCAGCTGTGTGGTGATTGCCGAACAGCGGGGAAGCGAGGGAGCACAGGAGCCATCTCCCGCCTCTGTTTATGTGCCGGTGGGCATTGTCACCGAGCGGGATATCGTGCAGTTTCAGGCGCTAGAGCTGGATTTGGGCAAAATGCAGGCAAAAGACGTGATGAGCTCCCCCCTCTTCTGCCTGACTCCAGAGGAGTCGTTGTGGTTCGCCCATGAAGAGATGCAGCGCCTGCATGTGCGGCGGATCGTCGTCACCGGCACTCAGGGGGAATTGCTGGGAATTGTCTCCCAGACCAGCTTGCTGCAAGCCCTCGACCCCAAAGAAATGTACGGCATCATCGAAGCCCTGCAGCACGCCGTCGAAGAGCGCACCAGCGAGCTGAAACAAACCAACGAGCGATTGCAAACAGAAATTTTGGAGCGCCGGCGGGCGGAAGTTGCCCTGCAAGAAGCTCACGACGAGTTGCAAATACTGGTTGAGGAGCGCACAGCTGAGCTAAAAGCCGCCAATGCCAGACTCCAGCAGGATATATTCGAGCGCCAGCGGGTGGAAGTCGCCCTGCGGCAATCCGAATCTCAAATGCGACTGCAAGCCCAGCACCTGGCGCAGACCTTGCACGAATTGCAGCAAACCCAAACCCAACTGGTGCAAGCGGAAAAAATGTCTTCCCTAGGGCAATTGGTTGCCGGTATCGCCCACGAAATCAACAATCCCGTCAATTTTATCTACGGCAACCTGTCTTATGCCAGTGAGTATATCCAAGACCTGCTGCGCCTGCTCAACCTCTACCGGCAGACCTACCCCGATCCGGCACCTGAAATTAAGGAGGAAGCCCAGGCTATCGAGCTCGATTTCCTGACGGTAGACCTGCCGAAACTGCTAGATTCCATGAAGCTGGGGGCGGAGCGCATCCGCCAGATTGTCCTGTCTTTGCGCAACTTCTCGCGCCTGGATGAGGCGGATAAAAAGCGGGTTGACATTCACTCTGGGATTGACAGCACCCTGCTGATCCTGCATCACCGGCTCAAAGCCAAATCTGGACATCCCGCCATTGACATTGTTCAGGAGTACGGCGTTTTGCCGCCGGTGGACTGCTACGCCGGCACCCTCAACCAGGTGTTTATGAATATCCTCAGCAATGCCATTGACGCCTTAGAAACGACATGCATCAGGTGTCAGGCGTCAGACGATCAAACCCTGTCCGCTATCCGTTCCCAGGTGACAGGAAATGAGGCGGCGAAAAATCACCTTTCCGATCCTTTAGCTAAATCCAAAATCTGCAGGCTGACTTCCCACACCCGCCCTGAAAGCTGTTACCTGAAACCTATTATCCGCATCCGCACCGAACTGATAGACAGCAACTGGGTGGCTGTCCGGATTGCCGATAATGGCCCGGGCATGCCAGAAGAAGTTCGCCAGCGCCTGTTTGAACCATTTTTTACCACCAAGCCTGTGGGCAAAGGCACAGGTCTGGGGCTGTCTATTAGCTACCAGATTGTCGTGGACAAACACCGGGGCCAGTTGGAATGCGTCTCAGAACCCGGAAAGGGTACGGAGTTTATTATTCAGATTCCTGTCCGCCAACAAAAACTTTCAACCCCTTTGATGTCAAAAGTAAAACTCATCAGCTAGACAGCCGATTTTTCCGCAGCGCTTGACTGGCAGCAACTGTCCCAGACATAGGAAGATTTTAAAACATCTACATTTTTTTCGAGGTAACATAAGCAAAGAATGTGATATAATGGCAATATTATGCAAAAACTAAACCCGGTTTATTCTGACTGCGTGGGAACTGAAACCGGGGGGACAGAAACCGGGTTTCTTCTCAACTGTTGCCCAATTTGACCGCATCCCAGCCAAAAGAAACCCGGTTTCTTTTGACTGCGCCGGGACAGAAACCGGGGGGACAGAAACCGGGTTTCTTCTCAAATAAAGCCCAATTTGACCGCATCCCCGTCAAAAGAAACCCGGTTTCTTTTGACTGCGCCGGGACAGAAACCGGGGGGACAGAAACCGGGTTTCTTCTCAACTGTTGCCCAATTTGACCGCATCCCCGTCAAAAGAAACCCGGTTTATTCTGACTGCGTGGTGACACGGGTTTATTGATGTTCTGCCGTTTCTAGATGTTTAGTGTATTTTTGTCCGGAGGGAGCGCCTGCCCTACGTCTATATATCGTATAACAGGCGTTCCCTCCGACGATCGTGTCCATTACTGAGCTGTCTGTTGCTATAATCGTAGGCGCAACTCTCAACAGAGGTCAACCTTGAAGCCCTTAATTCAATTTTCCCTCGACGGCGAAGACTCAATCCTGGTGGAAGTGGAGGAACTGCCAGAAGACGATGACTCTGGATTGGTGGCCATCAGTGGCAACCAAGTCATCAAGACAGCCCAACAATCCTTTGACGCGGCGCTGGAAAAAATCAAGCCGATGGCTGCGAGCATTATTAGCAAAGTGCGCAGTCTCAGCGATCCGCCGGATGAAGTGGAAGTCAAATTTGGGGTGAAAATGTCGTCCGAAGCCGGTGCGGTGATTGCCAAAGCCAGCTTAGAAGGCAATTATGAAATTACTCTCAAGTGGAAGCGGGAGAAACAATAAATGAGCCAAGGACTGCAACCGGCAATCGTGCGGATTTACCAAGCAACCGGCAAAGTTATCGGCGCGGGTTTCCTGGTGTCGGAAAAGCACGCCCTCACTTGCGCTCATGTCGTGAATACAGCACTGGGCAAACAGAGGACTGCTTCTGAACAGCCCACCGACACAGTTAACTTGGATTTCCCCCAAGTTGCGCCGGGGGAAAAGCTGACAGCGCGGGTGATTCACTGGATACCGGCTTCTTTGCCCAACGCCGCCGCACCGGCAGACGGGGGCACAGATATTGCGGTGCTGGAACTGGAAAGCCCGCTTCCCGCTTCCGCCTCCCCCGTGCGACTCGTCACCGCCGCTTCCTTGCAGGGGCATCAATTTCGGGTGTTCGGCTTTCCAGAGGGGCAGCCAGCCGGCGTGTGGACTGACGGTATTGTACAGGGCGAACAAGCCAACGGTCGAGTCCAGATAGAAGTTGTGCGCCAGACGGCTTATAAAATAGAGCCTGGATTCAGCGGTTCGCCGGTGTGGGATGCGCAACTGGATGGGGCGATCGGCATGACAGTGGCGATTGACAGCATGACGGTAGCGTTTGGCACCAACCCCCCTAAGCGCCCAGAAGTCAGGGCGGCTTTTATCATCCCCACCGGCTTGCTGGCCAAAGCTTGGCCGCAACTGGGCCAACGAGCCATTCCCCCCTGCCCGTATCGGGGCTTGTTTGCCTTCCGGGAGGAGGATGCGCGGTTCTTTTTCGGGCGGGAGACGTTCGCATCACAACTGGTAGAGGCTGTGCGAACTCAGCCCCTGGTGGCCGTAATTGGCCCTTCTGGCAGCGGCAAGTCTTCCGTGGTGTTTGCTGGGTTAATTCCCCAGTTGCGTTCCCAAAACACTTGGCTGATTGAGGATTTCCGCCCCGGAGATCGCCCCTTCCGCCATTTGGCAAAGAAGCAGGTCCCCCTGCTGGAACCCCAGATGAGCGAAACTAACCGGCTCAAGGAAATTGACAATCTGGCTGAATCCCTACAGCGGGGAGAGTTGGCGCTGCAGGATGTGGTGACGCGCATTCTGGAAAAGAATGCCGGCACCCGCCTGTTGCTGGTGGCGGACCAGTTCGAGGAACTGTACACCCTCTATAAGGAGGAGTCGGAACGCCAGCAATTTCTCAACCAGCTGCTGGAAGCCCTAAAAGCTGAGGCGAATTTCCGCCTCGCCCTCACCCTGCGGGCAGATTTTCTCGGATACGCCCTGTCTTACCGCCCCTTTGCCGATGCCTTGCAAAATGCCGACGTGAAACTTGGCCCAATGAACCGGCAGGAATTGCGAGATGCCATAGAAAAGCCGGCGCAACTGCTGGGCGTGGGGATAGAGGAGGGGCTGACTGAGCGAATTCTCGATGACGTGCAGGAGTCGCCGGGGAATTTGCCGCTGCTGGAGTTTGCCCTGACGCAGCTGTGGGAGAAACAGCGAGACGGGAAACTCACCCATGACGCTTACGAGGAGATTGGCGGCGTCGAGAAGGCACTGGCTGGTTACGCCGAAGAGGAGTATAGCAAGCTGAGTGAGGCGGACAAGCAGCGGGCGCAGCGGGTGTTTATCCAGTTGGTGCGCCCCGGGGAAGGCACGGAAGACACCCGCCGGGTGGCAACCCGGGCTGAGGTGGGGGAACAGAACTGGGATTTGGTGACCTATTTGGCGGGTGCGCGTCTGGTGGTGACGGCGCGGGATGAAGGTGCCGGTGAGGAGACGGTGGAAGTTGTCCACGAGGCGCTGATCCGGGAGTGGGGAACCCTGCGCCGGTGGGTGAGCGATAACCGCGAGTTCCGCACTTGGCAAGAACGGCTGAAGGCGAGGATGCGGGAGTGGAAGGATGCCGGTGCGGATGATGGGGCGCTGCTGCGAGGCGCGCCGCTGGCGGTGGCGGAAAATTGGCACCGGCAGCGTCTGGATGAACTCAGCCCAGACGAGCGAGTCTTCATCCAGAAGAGTTTGGCGCTGCGGGATAGGGAGATAAAAGAGAAAGAACAGGGGCGACAGCGCACGGTTATCGGACTTGCCGATTTCTCGGCGTTCGCCTTGAGTCTGGCAGGATTCGCTGGGTGGGGGTGGCAGCAAGCCCAAATCAATCAGCTCAACACTGTTATTCAATCTTCCAAAGCGTTCTTTGCCTCGAATAAAGAAGATGCGCTCACAGAAAGCTTAAAAGCCAGAAAACTTCTCAAACAGGTGTTTTGGGCAGATGCCAGCACCCGAAGTGAGCTTGCAGATGCGCTAACGCAGGCAGTTTACGGGGTGAAACCGGCAAATCCCTTGGGAGGAGGGCACAGCGATATTGTCACTAGCGCAGTTTTCAGCCCCGACGGCAAGCGGATTGCTTCCGCCAGTGCTGACAAAACCGTGAAAATCTGGGACGCCGCCACCGGCAAAGTTCTCGCCACCATCAGTGGGCACAGAAATAAAGTCAGAAGCGCAGTTTTCAGCCCCGACGGACAACTGGTTGCTTCCGCCAGTTATGACAAAACCGTGAAAATCTGGGACGCCTACACCTTCGAGCTACTCGCCACCCTCAGGGAGCACAGCGGTTCTGTGATTAGCGCAGTTTTCAGCCCCGACGGCAAGCAGATTGCTTCCGCCAGTTCTGACAATACCGTGAAAATCTGGGACGCAGACACAGGCAAGGAAATCCGCACCCGAGAGCGGGCACAACAAAACTGTCAGTAGCGCAGCCTTCAGCCCCGACGGACAACTGGTTGCTTCCGCCAGTTATGACAATACTGTGAAAATCTGGGACGCCGGCACAGGCAAGGAAATCCGCACCCGAGAGCGGGCACAAAAATTATGTCAATAGCGCAGTTTTCAGCCCCGACGGCAAGCAGATTGTTTCCACCAGTGATGACAAAACCGTGAAAATCTGGGACGCCGCCACCGGCAAGGTTCTCGCCACCCTCAAAGGGCACAGCGATACTACCAGAAGCTCAGTTTTCAGCCCCGATGGCAAGTGGATTGCTGTCGCCAGTGCTGACAATACTGTGAAAATTTGGGACGCCACCAATGGCAAGCCTCTCGCCACCCGAGAGCGGGCACAGCGCTCTTGTCAGAAGTGCAGTTTTCAGCCCCGACGGACAACTGGTTGCTTCCGCCAGTGATGACAAAACCGTGAAAGTCTGGAACGCCGCTACAGGCGAGGAAATCCGCACCCTCCCAGGGCACAGCAGTGATGTTATTAGCGCTGTTTTCAGCCCTGACGGACAACTGGTTGCTTCCGGCAGTGATGACAAAACCGTGAAAATCTGGGACGCCACCACCGGCGAGGAAATCCGCACCCGAGAGCGGGCACAGCGAATCTGTCAGAAGCGCCGCCTTCAGCCCCGACGACAAGCGGATCGCTTCCGCCAGTTGGGACAAAACCGTGAAAATCTGGAACGCCGGCACCGGCGAGGAAATCCGCACTCTTAAGGGGCACAGCGCTGTTCTCAGGAGCGCTGTTTTCCGCCCCGATGGCGAGCGAATTGCTTCCGCCAGTGATGACAAAACCGTGAAAATCTGGAACGCCGACACCGGCGAGGAAATCCGCACCCTAAGCGGGCACAGAGGTCAAGTCTAGAGCGCAGTTTTCAGCCCCGACGGACAACTGGTTGCTTCCGCCAGTGAGGACAATACCGTGAAAATCTGGGACGCCGACACCGGCGAGGAAATCCGCACTCTCAAGGGGCACAGAGCTCTTGTCAGAAGCGCAGTTTTCAGCCCAGACAGCAAGCAGATTGCTTCCGCCAGTCGTGACAGTACCGTGAAAATCTGGGACGCCGCCACCGGCACTCTAATCCGCAACCTCACCGGGCACAGCGAGTCTGTAAATAGCGCAGTTTTCAGCTCCGACGGCAAGCGGATTGCTTCCGCCAGTGCTGACAATACTGTCAAAATCTGGGACGTCGCCACCGGTAAGGAACTCGTCACCCTCAGCGGGCACAGCGCTTCTGTCATTAGCGCAGTTTTCAACCTTGACGGCAAGCGGATTGTTTCCGCCAGTAATGACAATTCAGTGAGGGTGTGGGATTTGGATTGGGATTTGGACAAGCTAACGAAGCGCGGTTGCCATTTGCTGCGCGAGTCTTTGGAGAGTAATCCCAATGCGAATATCGACCGGCACCTCTGCGATGATATTCCCGCGTCGCTTTAATGCCGTCAGTTACCCGACGCAGGACAGGCGTCTCACCTGTCCTGTGGGGGCTTCCCTTTCAGCCAAACCTTCGCCTCTAACAAATCCTTGAAATATACCATTTCCAAGTCCAGCTTTTCCGTCCTTTTTTCTAAATCCTTAGCAGACAGCGCATTAAAACTGTTCCGCGAGACAACAAAAGCCGTGTATCGCAAGCCCGCTTCTACTGTCCGGGGCAGAAAATCCTTTTCCTGCCACTCATTCGTTTGCGCCCAAGGCCCTTTCGCCAAGAAAGTGTCCACCAGCAACTTGTTACACTTATATTCTTTTATCATCTCTAATATAGCTTCGCACCCTTGCTTTATTATATCGTAAGTAACAAAGTTATTCCAGGTAGCCTGCAGCCAGCCATTGGCAGCGTCATATTCTATCCTGCAAAAAAGTTCGCCGAGTTCGTTTTTCAATTCCCACTTGTCCATAAGTTAAAAATAAGTTAAAATTTAATTGGGATCTCTCTAGCCGCCACCCTTTGCGCCGGCACAGCGGGACGCTCCCGAATGCCTCTCTGCGCATTATCCCCCTATTTTACCACGCGCTCCCCCGGCTGTCAACTACTGCCTTGCAGAATTGCAGCAGCACATCTTCGGGGAAATCGCACTTGGCGAAGTTGGCTATCACTGAGACAAACTGCACATTTCCCGGCACATATCCCAGAGAGGAATCTATCCTGTCCAGACTCGCCCGTCTGGGGTGGAGTGGGCGATTGTCCCAATCTTTAGTTGTTTCAGGATTGTCCAATTCCCAGCCGGTGTAAGGGCATCGCCCGCCCTGTTTTTCCCACAGTTCCTTCAAATATTGCAGGGTGATAGTGCACTGCCGGTCTTTGCCTTTCACGCGCCGTCTCGCCAATTTCAGATGCTGGCGAAAGGGAGAGTATTCCGAAGCGCCGGTTAACTTGTCTAGCCGGTTCTGCCACCAGCTGGGGTAAGCTGTTAATATTGCACTCACCGGCATCTGCTAAAAGGCAGGATCTGTTGTGTTCCTGTCCCCAGAAGCCGGTGACTGCATAGCAAAATTCAATCAATTGTTCTTCAGGAAAAGCGTTTTTGGCAAAATTAGCAATAATTGCCACAAATTGGATATTGTCGGGCGTGTATCCTTTCGACGAATCCCGCCGGTCAACACTAGCGCGGTTGGGTGTTAAAGGCATCCCCAAATAGCTTGTTGTGCAAGGTAAAAGCACTAACTACCATCCCGTATAGGGACAAATACCTTGCTGCCGTTCCCACACCTGCTTGAGGTCAAGCAGGGTGACAGAAGACTCTTTATGCCTTTGCTTAACAGATTTTTTGATGAACTTCAAGTAATATCTAAAAGGAGAATAATCATCTCTCTCACTTCCTTTCTTCAAGTGAGCGTGATTTATATTTATCTTGTCTTTAAAGTTTTTTATGCCATTCAACTGTGCGGAACACTTGAGAGATCAAAAATGCTGCCGGCCTAGCCTTTCACTGCGATTAAACTCACCTCGCGGCTTGGTAAACTGCTTCCCACAAGCCGGATTTGCACAAGTTAGAGTTACTACCGACTGTCTCATATAGTGCCCCCAATAATCTAAAAACCGCCCTAGTGAAATAGGGCGGTTTCTATTAGCAAAACTGATCCATGGAGATGAGCGGAGTCGAACCGCTTTCCGTGATAGGTATTAACCTCCCACTCATTCACAGGCTTAGCCCTTCTAACCCTCAGGGCGGGAACCATCCATTATCCCGGATGACAGGATGCTCTGATTAAATCTTTTCCAGCAAGCCAACCAGAGAACACTTGCTAGAGCATCCGTTGGGGTTTTGTCCGCAGCCCTTAACGGAGTCAGACTACAGACGCTCGAACCTGATTAGAGGTTAGTTAGGCAACCACAAGGGCTTCCTTACGAGCAAATTTTACGATGTTATTCGCATTTACTTTTTTTTGAGCCCGGTATTTACGAGAGAAGACTCACTCTCGGCCTGAATCACAGGATAGCTTTCGCCACCACGTCGAAACCGTGACATCCCCGTGCGTTCTTTCTTGATTATAGTCCAATATTTTCACCGGCAGGAGAATGCCAGCCGTTTTCAGGTCGTGATAACCGATTCTTCTGATTCGGTTAACCGAACCTCAGAGACAAAGAGTAGGACAGGCGTCCCGCCTGTCCACTCGCCCCATCGCCCAAATCGGCAACAGCAGTACACCCCAGAAACCCGGTTTCTTAAAGAAACCGGGTTTCTCAGTACCGTTGTTATTCGGTTAACCGAACCTCGGATAAAAAGAGCAACCGTAGGACAGGCGTCCCGCCTGTCCGCAACAAGCCACCGACAGCTATCCTGGATAAAAATGGCATCTTGCGGAGGTTCAGGGATTGAAGCTACTTTGCCTGAGCAATGGTCATGGGGAGGACGCCATTGCCGTCCGGATTTTGCGGCAACTTCAGCTTTTGCCAAAACCCCCAAAATTGGCAGCTCTCCCCCTGGTGGGTGAGGGGCGAGCCTACACCGGCATGCAAGGCGTCCCGATCATTGGCCCCGTCAAGACCATGCCCTCGGGCGGCTTTATCTATATGGATGGGCGTCAGCTGTGGCGGGACTTGCAAGGCGGCTTGCTCCAGCTGACTTTCAGCCAGATCGGAGCCGTGCGGGCTTGGGCCAAAGAAGGCGGAACCATCTTAGCTGTGGGGGATATTGTGCCCCTGCTGCTAGCCTGGATGAGCGGAGCTACCTATGCCTTTGTGGGAACGGCGAAATCGGAATACTATCTGCGGGATGAAAGCGGCCCGCTGAAGCGCTTCTCGGCGGATGGGCGTCGCGAGAGCCAGTCAGAATGCGTTTATCTGCCCTGGGAGCGATGGCTGATGCGCCAGCGCCGGTGTAAAGCAGTCTTTCCCAGAGACTCGCTGACATCAGACAACTTGCGCAGGTTTTCCATTCCAGCCTTCGATCTGGGCAACCCGATGATGGACGACCTCCACTCGGAAAACCCACCGGCGATTTTCTACGATCCAGATGCTGAAATCAACGAAATCAAGCGCTCCCTAATTGTCGCCCTCCTCCCCGGTTCCAGAGAACCCGAAGCTTACGCCAACTGGCAGCTAATAATGAAAGCTGTCACTGGCATGTGCGAAACCTTCTACGAACGCGATCCGGTGTTTCTAGCGGCGATCGCCCCTGGCTTAAGTCTAGAACCCTTGTGCAAAAAGCTGCAAGTGGATGGCTGGCGGCAGAAAGAGCGCAAAAGCGCCGCGCAGACATCCCACCTGTCCGCACTCAAGCTCAAGGAGAAAACTCTGCCCCCGATTGGCGACAGTTCCGCTTTGACGTTCAGTCTGGGAAATGCCACCCTAATCCTCAGCCAGCACGCTTTTGTGGAGTGCCTGCAGCTGGCAGACCTGGCCATTGCAATGGCAGGCACCGCCACAGAACAGTTTGTCGGTTTGGGAAAGCCGGCAATCGCCATTCCAGGCGCAGGACCCCAGTTCACCCCCGCCTTTGCCGAGGCCCAAAGCCGCCTGCTGGGGCCATCCTTAATTTTGGTGCGGCAACCCGCAGAAGTTGCCGGTGTTGTGCGCTGGCTGCTGCGCGATCCAGATCGGCTGCAAGAGATTGCTGAAAATGGCCAGAGGCGCATGGGCGAGCCCGGAGCCGCACGCCGCATTGCCGCCTGTTTGAAGGAGCAATTGCTAATTGCTAATAGATAATTCTGAGAATGGGGCAGTACACCCCATTCCCCATGCCCTATGCCCCATTACCCATTTTTGACCAGCACTCCCGGTTCTCGCTGCACCGGCACGATGTCGAGAATATCGGTTTGAGCGCAATATTTCAGGTCTTCGTGGCATTCGAGGCGCAGCAGGCGCTGACCGTGACTGGCGTGGTGCATCAGTTCCAGCAGACGGTCCTGCCACTGGCGGTAAAGCGTCACCGCAGCTATAACTTCATCATTGCCCGCCAGTTCGCCCAGTTGAGCACCGGTAGCGGTCAGGAGGCTGTCCGCGAGGGCACCGGCACAGGCGGTATCTTCCAGAGAGAAGCTGCCCTCCCAACCAGAACCGACAATCCAAACCATTTCTGGCTGCTTGGCCACCACATAGTCCACCACCGCCTGCCGGTTGATGAAAGCCGCCGCCAGAACCGATGCAGCGTCTTGCACCCGCTGCAGGGAGCGAGTGCCGTTGGTGGTGCTGATGAACAGCCGGCGTCCTCCCATCAGTTCCGGGGTGCAGTCGAGGGGGGAGTTCCCCAGTTCGCACCCAGCCACCTTAGAACCGCCCCGTTCGCCGGCGCGAAGGCGCTTCTCGGCAGGCCACTCCTCGCTAACTTTCATCAATTTATCCATATCGCTGAAGACTTGCACAGCCTCGGCACCGACATGGAGTGCCGTTGCCATTGTGGTCGTGGCGCGGAGGACATCGACCGCGATCGCGCAGTCCGGCACGCTGCCGGTGGGTGTGGATTCCGGGGTGTGGTAAATAAAGAGCTTCACTGCTGGGGGGTATCTGGTATTGAAACTGCCAACCTATCATTTTATGCCGTTGCGGGCACCAAATAGAAGGCCGGTGGGCATGGGGGCAGCAGGCAATGGGGCAGCAGGCAATGCGGCATCGGGCATTGAACACAACAATCAATCCCCAATCCACGCATCCACGCATCCAAAATTCTCCGGTGGGGATTGGGGCCGGGATTTGGGGATTAGGGGATTAGGAGTTTTGGGGTTAGGATTTAGGGGAAATCCAATGCCCAATCTACGCATCTACGCATCTACGCATCTACGCATCTGTGCATCCCCAATGCCCAATCGCCTCTTATGTCAGGCCGGCTCATCCTTAGCCGTTAGCGTAGCGCACCCGGAGGGAGCATTGCAGTTGGCAGTCGGATGCAGTAAGCTAGCTTTTGGATTGAGTTCAATCTTATAGAGGTGGTTAATGACCGGTATTTTCGCAGTAGACCTGTTTGGCGGTGCTGGAGGGCTAACCCACTGCTTTCAGCGGTCTTCCTGTCAGTGCCGGGTATGACATCGATCCAGCCTGTCAGTTACCCTATACTTACAACAACAAAGCAAAGTTTATCCTCCAAAGTGTTGAGGACATTAGCGGGCGGGACTTACTAAAACATTTCTGCGAGGGGGACACCAAGGTGATCGCAGGATGCGCTCCATGCCAGCCGTTTTCGACTTATTCGAGGCGGTACGCCGACAAAGGGGCTAAGTGGAAACTTTTGCGAGATTTTGCTCGCCTCGTGCGGGAGTGCGAGCCAGAGATAGTTACTATGGAAAACGTCCCCCAGTTGAGACGGCATACAGTCTTTCAGGAATTCACCAATGAATTGGATCAGTTAGGCTATTTTGTCACCTTCTACGACGTTGAGTGTCAGCGCTACGGAATTCCTCAAATGCGCAAGCGTTTGGTATTTTTCGCCTCAAAGTCAGGTAAAATCAATCTAATTCCCACAACGCACGATGAGGCAACTTACGAAACAGTAAGAAGTACCATTGCCGGTTTTGAACCTCTTGACGCCGGTCAATCATCCAAAACTGACCGACTTCATCGGTGCAGCAAGCTTTCCGACCTCAATATTCGCCGAATTCGCGCTTCTAAGCCCGCAGGAACTTGGCGAGACTGGGCTGGCGATCTAGTAGCGAAATGTCATACTAAAAACAGCGGTAAGACTTATCCCGCAGTCTACGGTCGGATGGAATGGGATCGTCCGAGTCCAACCATCACGACCCAGTGTTTCGGTTTCGGAAACGGGCGGTTCGGGCACCCTGAACAGGACAGGGCAATATCTCTGAGGGAAGCAGCACTGTTGCAAACCTTTCCCCCTGATTACCAGTTTGTAGATCCTGCGGAACCCGTGATATTTAATCCTGTGGGGCGTATGATTGGGAACGCCCTTCCCGTCAAGTTGGGTCAGGTAATCGCGCAAAGCATCCTGAATCACATCAGTCCATAAAAATTAAGGAGTACCCGTCGGTGATTCCAAATACTCCTTATTGTCAAGATAAACTTTGAGATTCTCCAGTATCTGCCGCAAATACTCTCTTACCTCTTCCTTGATTTCCAAGAGTTATTCGATATAATAGTTCCGTCCGACTTCCTCAAAGGACTGAATCCCATGTGCTAAATTATTCCTGTTTGTCTTCACGATTAGAAGTTTATCCCCATTATTGGGGGGTTTCTTGGTTTCGTCGTCCTTGTCCTTTGTCTCAGATGAAAACCCGTATTTATTCGCTGTCTCCCGTATCAATCTTCCGTCAACGTTACCTGAAAATAGTCTTTCTGGATCGAAGCCGGCAGTTATGATATCTAGAGATATATTACTCATTTTCAAATGGACTTTATCAGGAGCGCAGGCTTTCAGGTTTTGAAGGACAATTATCTTGAGTTCGGTTTTGACGCTATCGAAGGAGACTTTGCTACTGGCGAGTTCATCAAAGATTGCTTGGATAGCATTCCTCATGGTGGATTCGACTAAGTTGTAAAGCAATAAAAACCCATTAGCTTTCAGGGTTTTCGCCAACTCTGGGTCAAGGCTTTGGATTTTCTGCACTCCCGAACCACCAGAGACGCACACAAATTTCCCTGTCGGGGCGGGCGGGCCCAAATCATGGCCACAAGGGATGTGATTCCACCGGCAACAAGCAGGTTACTTGACATATTTGCTTCCCAATTTGTGTACAAATTGTACACAAATTTCCCTGTCGGGGCAGGCGGGCCCAAATC
>JALOOK010000023.1 GCA_025454445.1 Oscillatoria sp. Prado101
GCAGTTTTACTTTGCTCGATGAAATCGGCAACTTCTGCAAGGGGTAAAAAGGGAAAAGCGAGACTTTGACCTGCGGGTTGATAGTTTTCTTCGACAAGCCGGTAAACTTCAAGGGTTTGATTGCGATATCTCCAGAGTTCAGGTACGCCCTGGGAGGCATATATGGTAAACTTGTTTAGAGAAGAACTGGTGTAGTCTGACTCTAGTGCTAAGTCGGGCGCGGGGTCTTCCGGGAGGTTGATTTTTCGCCCTCGAACTCGGGCTTCATTCTGGATGTAGAAGCAGGTGTCCGGCTCTACAAAACTGGTTAAGTCTTCCCGCTTAAGGCTGAGAGCACCGAGGCTTCTGAGTTCGATACCCAGTTCGTCTACTAGGACTTCAACAAAGTTTTCTATCAGCCGTTTGGGCTCTTCATGTTCTTCGAGTGGCATTCTGATTTCTAACACTCCTCGGTCGTAAGCAAATCTACAGGTGCGGTCTTCTCCGATGTCTGCCAGCAATGCCTTCAAGGTTGGCCAGCTGACACCTTTTAAAACTACTCTGCCTTCGGAGCCAACTGGCGGCTCAGCCGGCTTCGGTGTTGCAGTAACCATCTCAACTGCCATTGGTCGCTCCATTGATTGCGCTCGCTGTTTCTATTATAATTGATAGATTGCTGATCTGTCAACTGCCGGCTGCCGGTTTTGCACCAGCTGAGATATACCCTTGTCTCTCCAAGAAAAGGCAGAAAGGGACGGGATCATCCCCATGCATGCAAAGATTTTCACCCTCACCCCCCAACCCCCCTCTCCCAGGGCGGGAGAGGGGGGAAAAAATCAATAATTCTCCCCTCACCCCAAAGTGCGGGCGGTGAGGGTGAGGGGGAGTACAAAAATGGGATGCTCCCGAAAGGGAGAAAGGGGCTCGCACCGGCAGCCTGATTTCAATTACAATATTCCCTAACAGGGAAAGGCAATCCACTAAGGGTTTGGAGGGAACGGAGGGAGTGGGGGTGAGATCCAAAGGGCGAAGGCTGGATGACTAAATTTGGCCTGAGGTGCCAGAACGTTTAGGCGCTATATATAGAGTGAGGGAATTTCTCAAGCCGGTGGGGAAAGATAGAGCTGCGAGGTTCATACCAGGCATCAGTGAATTTGTAAAGTGTTCTCGGAGACAGACGTGGAATGTTAGATATGATAAATTCAGGGCAGCTTTGCCGAAGCGATTCCGCTTACTGAAGGGACTCGCTGTCGGGGACGGCTGCTGGGGCTTCTGTCTTGCCTGAGGTGAAGTTACCTTTTAACCTCAGAGGTGCGATGAGTCAACCAACCTGTCTGGTATCGTATTCTTAAAGAGAGAAGGGACGTATGTATAGATTCCAGGTTAACGCACACACGCAAACGGGAGAATCCATTGGGATTGTCGGTTCGACTCCTGAGTTAGGACTGTGGGACGTAAAGAAATGCCTGCATTTGAGTACAAGTGCTGAGCGCTACCCTTTATGGTGGGCGGACATCGAAATCGAGGGGAATCCATCTGGGGAGCCATCCAGCAGCGAAAAAATAGAATACAAGTATGTGTTACTGCGTTCAGATGGCAGCGTGGAATGGGAATCTTCCGGAGCCAACCGCTGGGTGCCGGTGGAATCTGACCGCCAGCAACCCACTATTATTGTGGATGATGCCCGGTTCGGGCATCTGCCTCCCTGTCCATTCGGATATTTCGAGGAAGCTGCTGCCAATCCGCCCCTAACTCAAGGAGTTCAGGGTTTAAAAATCGCGGTTATTGGAAGTTCGGTAGCCTTAGGATGCAATGGCTGGCTGCTGAGAGGCTGGGCGTGGCATCTGGAGCAAGTGCTGCATAAAAAATACGGGCACATCCTGGTGAATTTGTCGGAGGTGGGTGCGAATGTCAGCACAACCATTAACAGGTTTCCGGTGGTGGTTGCGCCAGAAAAACCAGATGTGGTCATCATTGCCCTTTCTTTGGGAAACGAGGGGCTGGCTCACTGTCCCCCCCACCAGCGACGGGCGGCGCAGCGGCGTTTTGAAAGCGGATTGCTGCAACTGATAAAAATGACCCGGGAATTGGGAGCGCTTCCGATTTTGGGCGGGGTGTACCCCAATGGGGATTACAATTCCGAACACAACTGGTTGCTGCGAGAGACACACAACCGGATGCTGAAGTGGGGCGTTCCCGTGCTGGATTGGCTGGATGCTGTGGATGACGGGGCGGGGCGCTGGAAAGCCGGTACATTCTTCGATTCCGCTCACCCGAATATGGAAGGTCACCGCCTGATGTACCAGGCGATCGACCTTCGCCTCTTCCAAATGACCAGTGACGAATGGGCGAAAGAAAGACAGCTCCCCCGGCGGAAGGAGGGGCGACCAATCTACCGCGACAAACAGGGTTTCCAAATCGTTGCCGGCACAGAGGAGAAGAGTTTGCGCGCGATCAATCCGTCGCCCTATACTTACACAGTCGATCCTGATTGGAAATCCCTGCAAGCTGCGATCCAGAGCAAAGCGGGATTGATGCCCGGTATCTACATCGCGAAGAATGCCCAGAGCGGAACGCTGCCTTTCTTTTCGGTGCGGGACGATGGAACCATTGAAACAAAAATGGATATCCCCCCAGATGCCGACTTGGAATACACCCCGGCTTTCAATTTCTTTTCCCCGAAAGTATCGCAAATTTTGTTTTACGACGGGCATCTAGGACTCCTGAAGGAAAACGAAGAATTCATCCGGGCGATCAACGAAACGGATCACGAATACAACATCCATCCGATGTGGAAGGAGGTGCGCAGCGCACTCAAAGAAATGCCCCCGGGCGTTTATGACGATCCGCTTCATCCGGAAGTGCCGTTTCGCACGATGATAATCGGCAAAAACGGGCTGGAAAGTCGGGTGAAAGTGCCCCCCAAGTCCTCGGTGCTTTTCCAATACAAGTGCGAACTGTCAGAACTCAGCCGGGTGGCAATTGTACCGCTCGGAGATCGCTGTGCTGCCCGCATGCTCCTGTATAAAATGGAGTACGATGGACCGGCTTTTCCTTTCGATCTGACGCGAACCACAAATCTCGGCGATGTTGCAGATATCATCGAGAGCAATTTTTCTGATATGTGGAACCCCGCTCTGCTGCACTACAGCGATGAAGCGGGAAGGATATACCACGCCAAGTGGACAGGTTTGTCTTTCGCCCATGAAGTGGAGGAGACAGACGAGCCCCGCACCAACATGTTTCCGGTATACGAACGAATGCGCCTCCGTTACACAGCACGAGCGCAACGGTTTTTGCACACGCTGCAGAATGCTGACGAACTGCTTTTCATTCGCACCGGCATTACCAATCGGGGCTCTGTCATCGATCTGGTGAGCAAGCTCGCCTCAAAATGCCAGGGTAAACCATTCCGAGTCTTGCTGATTTCCCCGCAATCTTCTCAGGAGTTTTCAGGACTTCCCAACGTACTGCATTACAACTTGGAGTTCAATCCCGACCGCATGTATGAGGATTTGGGATACTGGATGCACTGCACGGAAGTGATGCGGGGAATTCTCGAATCGCTGGGAGTGTCCAGCAAAAATCTCTTTTGGTGTCCGCCCAATCCGCCGAAAGATAACCCTAAATAGTTGAAGCAGGTGTTGCAGGTTGAGTTGCGGGGTGCAGAAACCCGGTTTCTTTAAGAAACCGGGTTTCTAGGCTTTCAGTTGAGTTGCGCTTGGCGCTCGCCCCATGCTATAATCAGCGTGGGGCAAGCGCTAGGATAAAATAGGAGAGTTAGCATGACTTAGGCTGGGAGATACCATTTGATGGCTAGCTGTATTTACGGATACAGATGTGATGTTAAAGTTGAGGAGGAGATAGCAGAGAACGTTCTACATGGAATTTGAGTGGGACTCCAACAAAGCAGAGCTAAACTTTGAGAAACATGGTGTTTCTTTTCAGGAAGCCGCAACGGTGTTTAATGACCCGCTATCTGCGACTTTTCCAGATCCAGACCATTCTGTTAGAGAAAGTCGTTACATTATTATTGGGAGATCTCGGTTGGGACAGCTTTTAGTTGTCGCCCATACTGACCGAGGAGAAAAGGTACGAATTATCAGCGCCCGAAAAGCTACCCGAAACGAGAGGAGGTTTTATGAAGAAGGAAATTGAGAGCGAGATGGAAGACGAATTGCGTTCAGAGTATGATTTCGCTCAGATGGAAGGCGGCATCAGAGGCAAGTATGTCGCTCGGTATCGTGCGGGAACAAACTTGGTGCTTTTAGATCCCGATGTAGCCCGAGCTTTTCCTGATGATAAAGCGGTGAATGACGCATTAAGGATGTTAATGCAAGTTGCCCAGCAACTGCAGTCCAATACTGCGGTGCAGCAGACGGAATAGAGTTGCCCAGCAACTGCAGTCCAATACTTCGGGGCACCAGACTTAATAGTCGTACAATCCTTCCCAAAGGAAATCTTGTAACTCAGAAAGCCCTGGGCAATGGTACGATATCACAAGAACTCCTAAATCGCAGAACTAACATGAATCTGCCCCTAATTGCCCGCTCCAAACCCAACGAACACAAAATAGCAATTGTCACACCCGAAGGAACCTTTACCTACGGGGATTTGCTCCACACATCCGCCCAAATCGCAACCGCCCTTCTCGACAGCGCCCAAGACTTGCAGGAGCAGCGAGTTGCCTTTCTCATCCCCTCAGGATTCCAGTATGTCGCCACTCAGTGGGGCATTTGGCGTGCCGGTGGGATAGCAGTACCCCTGTGCGTTTCCCATCCGCGCCCCGAGTTAGAATATGTGATTGCAGACTCAGACGCATCCACTGTCATCGCTCACCCAGATTTCGAGCCGGTATTGCGCCCCATTGCTGAAGAGCGAGGTTTGCGATTTATCCTCACTTCCGACACACTCCCCGCTGATGCCGGTGTGCTCCCCGAAGTGGATATCTCCCGACGCGCATTAATCCTCTACACCAGCGGGACAACCGGCAAACCGAAAGGCGTAGTGACCACCCATCAAAACATTCAAGCTCAAGTGACAAGCTTGATTGACGCCTGGGAATGGACATCCGACGACCGCATCTTGCACTTCCTGCCACTTCACCACATTCACGGTATTATTAACGTGCTCACTTGCGCCCTGTGGGCTGGCGCGGAGTGCCACATGCTCCCCAAATTTGACTCCCAAACCGTTTGGAACCGAATTGCCGGCGGTGACTTCACCCTATTCATGGCTGTCCCCACCATTTATGTCAAGCTAATTGCAGCTTGGGAAGCCGCAGATAGCGAGCGCAAAAAAAGCATGTCCGCCGGCTGCGCCAAAATGCGGCTGATGATTTCAGGTTCCGCCGCTTTACCCGTCAAAGTCTTAGAAAAATGGCAAAGCATCAGCGGACATTTTCTGCTCGAACGCTATGGCATGACCGAAATTGGCATGGCGCTATCTAACCCTTTACACGGGAAAAGATTGCCCGGATATGTGGGCACCCCCTTACCTCAGGTTGAAGTCAGATTAGTCGATGAAAGCGGCAATTTAGTCCCTCCCGGAACACCTGGAGAAATCCAAGTCAAAGGACCGGGAGTTTTTCTGGAGTATTGGCAAAAACCGGCAGCAACTGCCAAATCCTTCCGCGACGGCTGGTTTTGCACCGGCGATCTCGCCGCGTTCCTTGATGACAGCTACCGCATCCTCGGGCGAATCAGCGTCGATATCATCAAAACCGGCGGTTACAAAGTTTCTGCCTTAGAAATTGAAGAAGTGCTGCGAACCCATCCAGCTATTCAAGACTGTGCTGTAGTTGGGGTTGCCGATCCAGAGTGGGGCGAGCGCGTCTGCGCAGCTTTAGTATTGCAACCGGCAAGTGATATGACATTAGACCCCCTCAGGAATTGGGCAAAAGAGCGACTGGCTACCTACAAAGTTCCCAGCAAAATTCTTGCTGTTGAAGAACTCCCCCGCAACGCTATGGGGAAAGTGACTAAACCGGCAGTTGCGCAGCTATTTCAATCCTAGCACATGTATGCAGGGGAAGGTTCCTGTGCCACTGGTGTCAATTTAAGAACCGCCCCCGTGAAGGAGCGCCAAGAGGGAGCTTCTTGGCGTCCTTGGCGTCCTTGGCGGTTCATTATAAAATTAATTATTCATCCCTACATTGTGCAACGCCCGTTCCCCCAGGGAGACACAGCCTACCAAACCTACCCTTCCGCCCAAGGCGTCAGAATCTTCGACAGCAGCTTAAAAGCCCAATCAATCGCCCAGCCAATTAACCCGATAACCGCAATACTGAACAGCACCTTATCCGTTTGTAGAAACCTCTGCGCCTGCACAATTTTAAACCCCAACCCATTCTCAGCAGCAATCAACTCCGAAATCACCAGAAAGTTCCAAGCACCGGCAATATTCACCCGCAGCGTATCCAACACACTCGGAAACACCGCCGGCAAGATCACCCGAAACAGCACATCTCGGCGAGTCGCCCCCAAAGTGTAAGCAACATTTAACAATTCGCCCGGTATAAACTTAACCGCATCCGCTATCATTATAGCATTGTAGAACACAATCCCCAAGAAAATAATTAAAATCTTAGCGTCTTCCCCCAATCCCACCCAAAGGATAATCAGAGGGATGAACGCCGCCACCGGCATGTAGCGAACTGGCCCAACCAGGGGGCTAAACAGACTCTCCATGCTGGGAAACGTCCCCATTGCAATCCCCACCGGAATCCCAACAGCAGCCGCCACTAAAAACCCAGCCCCAACGCGCCCGCAACTTGCCATAATATCTTGCAGCAAATTCTCCTCAGCAAACATGCGGATACCGGCACTTATCACCGCCTCAGGTTTCGGCAAAAACATAGACGGAACCCACCCCAGAGAGCTGAGCAAAGCCCACAGCATAAGTGGCACAACTATCGCCGTTACAGTCAGCAGCACCCTCAGCCAGGAAGGAAAACCCTGGCGGATACTCCAAAACACAGACGGCTGGAGATATCGCTTTTTAGAATAACTTGGCCTTGGTTTCATACCAGAAGTGAAAAATTAAGTTATACTCTATATTAAGTCAAGTTGCTACCTACAAGCCCAAGTATATAGATCCCCCCAAACCCCCCTAAAAAAGGGGGGCTTTGAGCATTCCCCCCCTTAAAAAGGGGGGGATAGGGGGGGATCTCGCCCGACTCACTTGTAGGTAGAAACTTTAGTTATATTAACCTTCCCTCAGCAACTCTACCGCAGGGTGCGCCCAGACTGTAACATTACTTAAAGAACGGTGCCATCTGCGTTTATCTGCGTTTATCTGCGGTTCAAAACATGCTCGACTCCTCAAACCCTCCCAAACTAGAAGTCCGCAATTTATTCAAAGCCTTTCCCAGTCAGGGAAAGCAAATGATGGCGCTGCAGAACATCAACCTGCAAGTTTATCCGGGTGAATTTGTCTGTATTGTCGGGGCGTCTGGGTGCGGAAAATCCACCCTGCTGAATATTATCGCCGGTTTGACGCCCCCCTCCTCCGGACAAGTGCTGGTTGACGGCGAAAGCGTACCCAGTCCCGGACCCGATAGAGGAATGGTTTTCCAGAATTTTTCCCTATTTCCCTGGCTAACTGTAGCGGATAATATCAGCTTTGGCTTGCAACTGCGGCGCATCCCTCGGAAAGAGATGCAGCAGAGAATTGATTACTACTTGGATGTGGTAAACTTAACTCAGTTTGCCCGCTCTTATCCCAAACAGCTGTCAGGCGGAATGAAACAGCGAGTCGCAATTGCTCGCGCCTTAGCCAACGAACCGGAAGTTTTGCTGATGGACGAACCATTCGGGGCGCTCGACGCTCAAACCAAAGAACAGATGCAGCAATTTGTGCTAGAATTGTGGCAGAAAACCCGGATTACTGTTCTAACCATCACCCATGATGTGGAGGAAGCGATTTTCCTCTCTCAGCGCATCTATGTAATGAGCGCCCGCCCCGGACAAATCAAAGAGGAAATCCTTGTCGATTTGCCGGCGCACCGGGATTTGGAGATGAAACTCAGCCCGGAGTTTGTTGAAATTAAGCGGCGGTTGATTGCCGGTTTGCGAGAGGGGTGAAGAAATCGGATGAAGAAACCGGGTTTCTTAAAGAAACCCGGTTTCTGGCGCCTGGGTGAAGAAACCGGGTTTCTTAAAGAAACCCGGTTTCTGTAGCACACGCTCAACAATTACTTTCGCGCATCAGCTTTTATGAAATCCAGCAAAATTTGCTGGTGAGGGCGTCCGAGGGGGCGCATTTCACCGGCTTTTCGCGAATAGCCCTCACCCTGTCCAATTTCTTCAGGGGTGAGCAAATCCATATCCCAGCCTTCTCCCAACACGAGCTGGCTCAATTCCACATCCAGTTCGCCGTGAAAAACATGACGCACGACAGAGGAATCGGAATACAAACCAAACTTTGACATCAGCGGTGGCGCGTAGCCGATTTCTTCTAGCAGTTCGCGCTTGACTGCGACTTCTGGCGTCTCATCAGGCTCCATGTGACCGCCGAAAAACCCCCAGCATCCGGGATAGATAATGCCGGGTATATTATCTCGCAGCTGGAGCAGAAATTTCCCGTCGCGATACAAAATAGCGATGGCGACATGAACCGGTTTGTTACTCATCGTGAACTGATCGTGATTTGGGGGCTGGCTGGCGCTGCAACTGTTCCTGCTCTTTTATATAAACCTCTCCTAACTCCTGACCTGCGACAGGAATGCTTTCATAATTTACACTTCCCTTAATTGAGACTTCATCGCCCAGATTAGGCAGGGTTTTGTTAGTGATAACCCAAACGTTGCCGGTGGCATCTTGCAGCTGGTAAGCGCCGCCTTTCCCCAGAAAAGGCGCTCGCTTTTCCACCTTACCTCGCACATAAACCGTCGAATTAACATCCCGCTTTTGCTGGATATCTCCAAGATCGGTTTCTCCGTTAGATCTAAACAAAGTCATCTGAGCGGCTGCAGTCAGCCCTCCCAGCAGCACGGATAAAGAAGTCAGTGCTAAAATCTGGGTTTTTCTCGGCCCAATCGCAATTTTCCTGAGTGACATACAGCAACACTTTGTAACGCTTATCTCCAGCATAATGGTTTATAGTGTCACATAAAGGCGCGTGTGGCAGCTCCCTTTTCCTGAGCTGCGTGCCGGTGAAGCACCGCACCCCCAGATGCGCCCGAGCGAACCCTGGCATCAACCCCAATGGACACCAAAACTGCCCAAATTCTAGACGGTAAAGCCCTCGCCCAGAAAATCCAAGCCCAACTGCAACAGCGCGTCAAATCCTTGCAGCAAGCGCGAAATCGCCCCCCCGGACTGGCGGTGCTGATGGTGGGCGACAACCCCGCCAGCGCCGTTTATGTGCGCAATAAAGAGCGCTCCTGCGCCAAAGTCGGCATCGCCTCTTATGGCAAGCACTTCCCCACCGAAACCAGCCAAACCGAACTGGAGGAAGTGATTCACCGGCTCAATTCTGACGAGCGAGTGGACGGCATTCTCGTCCAACTCCCACTCCCCAAACACTTAGACGCGATTTCCCTGCTCTACCAAATAGACCCCGACAAAGATGCTGACGGACTGCACCCCGCTAACATGGGGCGACTGCTGCGCGGGGAGCCCGGTTTGCGCAGCTGCACACCGGCAGGAGTGATGCGCCTGCTGCAAGAATACCAGATTGACCCCGCCGGCAAACAGGCAGTCGTGATTGGGCGCAGCATTTTAGTCGGCAAACCGATGGCGCTCATGCTACTGGAAACCAACGCCACCGTCACCATCGCCCACTCCCGAACCCCCGACCTGGCAGCGGTCGCCCGCAGCGCTGATATCCTGGTAGTAGCAGCCGGTCGCCCAGAAATGATCTCAGGCCATATGGTCAAACCCGGAGCCACTGTCGTGGATGTGGGCATCAACAGCATCACCGACGCCACCGGCAACTCCCGCCTGGTCGGGGATGTCCACTTCGATTCCGCCCAACAGGTGGCCGAATTTATCACCCCCGTGCCCGGTGGCATCGGCCCCATGACCGTGGCCATGTTGCTGGCTAATACGGTAGAGAGCTACAGCAAAAAAAGCTAATCGGGAATGGGGAGTGGAGATGTGAGCCCCGATTAAGATGTGAGCCGGGATTAGGGGATTTGGGGATTGCTGTATTTTCCCCTAATCCCCTAATCCCGGCTGCCAATCTCCCTTAAAATTGTTTAGGAAGTTACAGATCGAGGGATTACGGGATGGTATCGACCAAGGAAATTGATTCGCTTGACAAGCAAGAGGAATCCGCGTTTGACTTATCAGCCTACCTGGCAGAAAAACAAGCTCAGGTGGAAGCGGCGCTGGAGCGTGCCATCCCGGTGACCTATCCCGAGAAGATTTACGAAGCCATGCGCTACTCCCTGCTTGCCGGTGGGAAGCGTTTGCGCCCTATACTGTGTCTGGCCAGTTGCCAGCTGATCGGCGGCACCCCCGAAATGGCCATGCCGACCGCCTGCGCCCTGGAGATGGTTCACACCATGTCGCTAATTCACGACGACTTGCCGGCAATGGACAATGACGACTACCGCCGGGGGAAGTTGACAAATCACAAAGTTTATGGTGAGGATATTGCGATTCTGGCGGGCGACGGGCTGCTGACATACGCCTTTGAGTTTATTGCCGCCAACACCCAAAACGTGCCGGCGGAGCGGGTGGTGCGGGCGATTGCCCAGTTGGCTCGCGCCTTCGGGCCGGCTGGGGTGGTCGGCGGGCAAGTGGTAGACTTGGAATGGGAAGGCAAGCCTGATGTGCCGGTGGAAACGCTCAACTTTATCCACACCCACAAAACTGGTGCCCTGCTGGAAGCCTGTGTGGTTTGCGGGGCGCTGCTGGCGGGAGCGCCGGCAGAAGACCTGCAGCGGCTGTCGAGCTACGCCAAGAAGATAGGGTTGGCGTTTCAGATTGTAGATGATATCCTGGACATCACGGCCACCACTGAGAAACTGGGTAAAACCGCCGGCAAGGACTTGCAAGCCCAAAAGGCGACCTATCCCGGCCTCTGGGGGCTAGAGGAATCGCGGCGACAAGCTCGCCAGCTCATTGATGCGGCCAAAGCGGAACTGGCCCCCTTCGGACAGAAGGCTCAGCCGCTAATGTCGCTCGCAGATTTTATTACCAACCGCAGTCATTAGGGTAAGTCAAACACCATGCAGGACTTTGGCCACATCCTCGACAACCAGGTACTGCTGGTTGCTATTTTCGCCTGTCTCCTCGCTCAAGTCTTAAAAGTGACGATTGAGTTGGTCAAAAATGGCAAGGTCAGCGTGCGCATTCTGGTAACCGCCGGCGGCATGCCCAGCGCTCACTCTGCCTTCGTCACCGCTTTGGCCACCGGCGTCGGACAGACACTGGGATGGGAAACGCCGGAGTTTGCCGTCGCGGCAATTTTTGCCATTATTGTCATGTACGACGCCGCCGGTGTCCGTCAAGCCGCCGGCAAGCAGGCTCGCATCCTCAACCAAATCATTGACGAGCTGTTTCAAGAACACCCCGAATTTAATGAAGACCGGCTCAAGGAATTGCTCGGTCACACTCCCTTTCAGGTGATAGTGGGCTCCACCTTGGGCGTCGCTGTCTCCTGGCTGGCGGGACCGGCTTATTGAGTGCGGGGGCTCCACTAGCCTGAAACCCGGTTTTTTTAGCTACCGGGTTTCTCAACCGGGTACTGCGTAAAAAGTAGTGATACCAATTTTAGATTTTGGGTCAAAAATACGATCTAGTTTTTTCACCCTTGACCTTTGACTGTCAGTCAATCGAATTTGACTGTGAAAATACATAAAATAAACAGAAAATTTCTAATATTAATAATCGGCTTATCTGCTCTGCTTTTCGCCGTCACGCTCACCCCGAAAATTCAGGAGTTTTTTGGCATCAATCGGGCGCACACTCAACAGAAAATCGTCGCTTTATCTTATGACGACGGCCCCAACCCGCCCTATACAAACCAGCTCCTCGATGTTCTGGCTCGCGACAAGATAAAAGCTACTTTTTATGAAATCGGTCTTAATATTGAAAAGCACCCCGATATTGTGCGGCTGATTGTTGCCAAGGGCAACGAGCTAGCGAACCACTCCTACTCGCACCAGAGTATGGTTTTTAGATCCCCGGAATTCTACAGAGCAGAGATAGAAAAAACTGACAGCCTTCTGCGCGAATTAAACGTGACTCAAGACATCAGTTTTCGACCTCCGTGGGGGCGGAGACTTTTACTCCTTCCTTATATCCTTTCCCGGATGGGCAAGAAACTGGTGCTCTGGGATGTGGATTCAGAAGATTATGTAAAAGAACTCAGCGCTGAAGGAATTGCCAATCGCGTCACTCAACAGGTGCGTCCCGGGTCAATCGTACTTCTGCATGACGGTGGGGGCGATCGCTCGCGCACGGTGGCTGCAACTAAAATAATCATCAAAAGCCTCAAGTCAAAGGGCTACGAATTTCTCACGGTTTCTCAGCTACTTTCGAGAGGGAGGTAGGAATTTTGCGGGTAAGAAACCGGGTTTCTGGCATTGGGCATCACGCTGGCATTGGGCATCACGCTGGCATTACTGTGAGTCTTTCCCATTTCTGGGGCCATGGGCCCCGATCCATGCGCCATGCCATTCATGTCCTGACCTAAATGACAAGTGCTATAGCAGTTTTCAGTTGGATGAAGTACACCCCAGAAACCCGGTTTCTTTAAGAATCTAAAGCAATAATTCCGGAGTTTAGCAACTCAGGAACTCACAAAGGTAGGAAGTTTGAGTTGCAGTTCTTGTTTGCTTCTTTCCCCCTTGTCTTGTCAGCTTCTGGTAACGGCCAGAAACCCGGTTTCTTTAAGAAACCGGGTTTCTACTGACAGCTTCTTCCCCCACCTCCCCGCATGGAGGAAACCGGCTGCGAGGGGGCGGCGGAAAGCAACTGGATCAGGACACCGCAGCTAGGGATGCCAGGGGATTTGGGATGGCATCCGAGGGAGCCTGAAATTCGCCGGTTAACACATATTCCAGCCGCAATTTCAACCAAGTAATAAATTGGGGATTGGTGGAAATTATCGCCGCCGCTGGTTGGGGGCATTTCGCCTTAATTTCTGCCATGGCCGGCACCTCTAAAAAGGCCGGCTGCTTAATCAGCCAAAAGTCAATCTCTTTTTCCTGTTCTTGGTAGTTGCGAGTGCGCTCCCTGAGGACTTCCTCCAGAGGTTCTTCCACGGTCAAAAAGCGCTGAGAAGCCAGAAGATAGTAGTAAGTTGCCATCTCAAATCATTCCCTTTCTATCAGGTAAAAATCCTCTCGTTGCCGACTTGTGAGGGGTGAGGGGTTAGGGGTTAGGGGTTAGGTAGGGAGAGCCGGGGAAATTGCCCATGCCCCGTACAAGCCGCCGCCCCGTACAAGCCGCCGCCCCGTACAAGCCGCCGCCCTATCCCTCTCGCATGGCTTGTTTCATTTCGCGAACGGCTCGCTCCAAACCCACTAGAACCGCTCGACTAATAATAGTGTGACCGATATTGAGCTCTTCGATGCCTTCGATGCTGGCAATGGGAAAGACATTCCAGTAGGTCAAACCGTGACCGGCATTAACTCGCAAACCGGCGGCGCGAGCCATTTCGCACCCTTTTGCTAACACAGCTAATTCCTGGTGCCGGCTAGCTTCATCCGCCGCCTCGGCATAGCGCCCAGTGTGCAGTTCAATAAACTGCGCCTTAACCTTGACAGACGCTTCAATTTGTGCTTCATCTGCGTCGATAAACAGGCTGACGGGGATGCCGGCAGACTGCAAGGTATCCACAACCTTGGCCATGCGGTCGAGCTGGCCGGCAATGTCCAGGCCGCCTTCGGTAGTCACCTCTTGCCGGCGTTCCGGCACCAAAGTGACGTAATCGGGTTTAACCTCAAGGGCGATGCCCACCATTTCATCGGTGGCTGCCATTTCCAAATTTAAGTGGGTGCGCACCGTTTGCCGCAGCAAGCGCACGTCCCGGTCTTGAATGTGCCGCCGGTCTTCTCGCAGGTGGGCGGTAATCCCATCTGCGCCGGCCAGTTCGCAGAGAACAGCTGCAGCCACGGGGTCGGGCTCCACCGTCCGCCGCGCCTGCCGGATAGTGGCAACGTGGTCAATGTTGACGCCTAGTGTGGGCAATCCAAATCTCTGATACATTTACGCGACATTTGTTCGGGTATTCCCGGACACTGCAACGATAGCACGCAACACCTGTAAAAGTGATAGAGGCGGTATCCCGCAAAGCTTTCAGGAAAATCCCAAAAGCGCCAATTTCTCAGCTATGTCTGTATTGTATCACGTTTCGTAGGATTGCGCAAGAAATTCAAGACTAAATTTTACCTCTCTGTGAGTCATCCGCCCTTGATTTTACTGCAGCTGCAGTGGGTTAATAACGCACCCACAGCCCTATTTATTGGAATTAATATAAATTTAAACGTTAAAGCTACCCGCAATTCTAACCTTTTCCCCCATCTCGGGGATAAATCTGATAAATTCGCGCACATTTTTGGCGGCCCTACCTGGGGAGTTCCCACAAAGCCAAGACGGAAAATTTCACCCCCGCCATCGCTGCCATTTGCCGGTGCCGACAAATCAAATCCAGCCATCTGCCAACGCCGGCACAAAACTTGTAAACAAGTTAGCTACTGGCGGTGCAGTGGGAATTCTCTTCCCGGAGCAAAGGGTTTACAAGACGGGTGCCGGTACACAGGTCGGGGGAACCGGCGCGCAAGCCTCTCCAGCGCCACCCGGGGCCCGACTCGTGAAACAATGCCGGTCAGTGCAAGGGCGGACATCCTGCATGTCTATTGCGCCGTCGGGGTACAGGCGCGATTGCCCAGGCACCAATCAGTAGCTATTGCCGGCATTTTTCTGGGCATATTCCAGGTAGCGCTGATACTCCTCTAGCTTCTGCTGCGCCTGCTCATACTTGGGATGCCCTTGCGGCACCTGTTTCATCAGGTCGATGGCTTGCTGCCACTCACTGACCACAGTATTCCACTCATCCGGATAGTAAGCAGTTTGAACCAGAATCGCCGCCCTCATGGCCTTGTTGACTCCCAACCGCCAAGGGTCAGACTGAGCGGGTGCCGGTTGGCCAGAAGGTTTGGCTGGGGCAGCCGGCTTTGAGGCGGGCGCAGTGGTGGCTGCAGGCGGTGGCGGTGGCATCGGGGTGGGCGGTGGCGGTGGCACCGGGGGGGGCGGTGGCGGTGGTGCCTGGGTGGGCGGTGGCGCAGGGGTGGCTTGCGGTGCACT
>JALOOK010000024.1 GCA_025454445.1 Oscillatoria sp. Prado101
CGCTTCTTCTGTGGCAGAATCCGATGCAGCATCTTCAGCGCCCGATCAAACCCCAGCGTCGGCTCCAGCAGCAGCTGCGTAACTCAGGAAAAAGCACCCATAAAATAGACTGGCTTTGAATTTCTCTGGCTGTATAAAACTCCCTGAACCCCCTCTACTTTAAAACGTAGGGGGGTTTCTTTGCCGGTGTTCAAATAATATGCTTGACAAACCGACTTTCTTAAAGAAAGCCGGTTTCTCTATTCTAATTCCCCGCTCTATCCGAACCACCCATAAACTCAATTTGACTCCACTCGTCAAGCAACAGAACCAGCACTTGCCCACCCAAACGCAGCAGCAAATCCGCCTCATCCCTGTTTTTCCCTTGCCTGCCATTGTTGATGCCGGTGTCGGGCTGCCGGTTGGAGTCAGCCGCACCGGCAAACTTTGCCCCTCAGATACCCAACCGCCCCACCGCCAGCCCAACTAACAGTTGCCGAATTATACCATAAGCTTTTGTATTTGTCAAGGAAATTTCTTCACCGGCACACCTAATTAATAGCCGATCCCGAGCGCGGCAGGACTCGTCTGGCCATCAAGATAAATGGCGTGAATATCAGCCGGCAATTGAGATTCCAGCAGGCGATAGCCTTCTGCCAGCAGTTGGGCCACATCAGCCGGTGTGAGAGAGTCTCCCTCCGCCTGAAGGTAAGCCGCAATCCGAGTTTCACTCCAGTGAAAAGTCATCGCCATGACGATCGCCACCCGCTGCAGGGGCAAAAGCAAGTCCAGCGCTTGCTGGACATAGCACCACAGGGGAGGGGGCGCAGCTTGCAGCGAGTAGTGGATCGACTCCACCGACGGCAATTCCACCGAATTAATGCACAGAGCCGTCGTATTGATCAGCCAGTTCTGCAAGCTGAGAGCCGACGCCTTAGAGCCGGCATCATAGTCCTGGCGCAGATCCAAATCCCGCAGTTCGTGAAAGATGTGCCGCCAGGTGAGAGCAAACAGATAGTCAGCCTGAACAACCGATTTAGCCGAGTGGGAAATCAGCGTATAGACAATCGGGCTGTAGCGAGCGAAAATCGCCGTAAAGAACTTCCCCTGATCGGGATGGCGCTGAAAAAGCGTCAGCAATTCCTGATCGCTGTGATGGAACAGCGACTTGACCATCGGATGGTTGCATTCTGGAAAAGTAGGCAGTTCCACAGTGTCTAAGCACCTGCTGCTATTGTTTCCTAACTTAATATATCTATTGAAACCCGCAAGTGACACAGCCCCCTCGCCTGCGGGGAGGGGGAGAGGGGGTAGAGGGGACAGTATCAGTAAAATCTCAAACCGGCACCCCAGCTCCCCGGGCCACAGGCAGCAGGATTGATGTGGCCTTGATAGAATAATTAACAATAGCCTGCTTTCTCACTCCAAGTCCCAGACACCAGACCGCCCGTCCGCAGATAAATTCTAGATAGCGTCCTTCATCCCTATATTGATTATTGGCTCATGCCTCTAACAGTTAGTCTCCCTTCCACCCTCAGCTCGTTGCTGCCCTCCCTGCCTCTGGACAGCCTGTTTTCCACCCAGGGGATCATGGTGATGCTGCTGGCGGCTTACGCCGGAGCCATGTGGATGTTTCTCACCAGCGCCCCCAAAGTGTACACCGTCATGGTGTCCGATCTAGAGATAGCGCGACAGTTCTATGAAGGGCTGCTAGACATGCCGGTAGCAGAAGTTCCCCTGCACTACTACTACAACTACGAGCAAACCCTGGGAGCCACCGGCATTGACCCGCTTTACATGTCAACCGGAGTGGCAACGCCCAAAACCAACCTCAACACCTCCGATGGGCTGTGGTACCAGCTCCAGAAAAACACCCAGCTGCACATTATCTCCGGGGCGAGCGTGGGGCAAAAAAACCGGCAGCGCCATGTCTGCTTCGATCGCGACTGCCTCGAGCAACTGCTGATGCGGGTGCAGACGCAGGGAGTCAAATACAAAATTCGCCAAGACAAGCCCCTGAACTTTTTGGTCAAAGATATCGAAGGGCGGGTGATCGAGATGTCCGAGGTGTCCAACTAGGGCAGTGGGCATTGGGCAGTGGGAATGGAGATCGGTCGCTCTGGAACTCGGTCGCGGCGGAAATTGCCAATGCCCGATCGCCCGCTCGCCCGATCTCCCGCTCGCCCTCTGCCCCCATACCTATCCCGACTAATCCGTAATTTTAATCGCCGCAGTTTCCTCAGCCACCCGCTTTCCCTCATCCAGCAAATAGTCGAAAAAAGTGCTAGCAACCACAGACAGCTGCTTGCCGGTGGGATAGACAACATACCACTGCCTTGGAATCGGAAAATCTTCCACATCCAAAATAGTCACCTGACCCGTATTACCTTCCAGCGCCAAAACGTGACGTGATAAAACAGACACTCCCAAACCGCCGGCAATCGCTTGCTTAATCGCCTCATTGCTGCCCAACTCCAGGCGCACCTTAAGCTTCAGCCCCCGTTCCTCAAACAGCTTTTGCACCGCACCCCGCGTTCCCGATCCAGGCTCCCGCATAATAAAAGGCTCCTCGGCAATCCGCTCCAGCGGGATATTCTTTTGCCCCACCAGCGGGTGATTCCACGAGGCCAGCACTTCCAGCGGATTTTCCAGAAACGGCTGACAGTGGAGATCCGAACCTGCCGGTGGCTGGCTGAGAATATAGAGATCGTCCCGATTGAAGCTGAGACGCTCCAGCAACTGTTCGTGGTTAGTAACCTGCAGCGAGACATCAATGCCCGGGTAGCGCCGGCAGAACGGGCCCAGGATGCGCGGCACAAAATATTTAGCCGTTGTCACCACTGCCAGCCGCAGCTGGCCCTGCTTGAGCCCTTTCATATTCGCCACCGTCATCTCGAACTCAGACAGCCGAGCGAATATCTCGTGACAAGTCGCCAGCAGCTCTCGACCGGCATCCGTGAGATAGAGCCGCTTGCCCACCTGCTCGAACAGGGGCAAGCCCACCGCTTTCGTCAGCTGCTTCACCTGCATCGAAACCGTGGGTTGAGTCAGAAACAGCTCTTCAGCGGCGCGGGTAAAGCTGCCGTGCCGCGCCGCCGCTTCAAATACCTTTAACTGATGGAGCGTTGCCTGTAGCAAGTGACCTACTCCTGACCCCCTATCATAGACTTTTATCTATTATAACAATCAATAACCCTTACTTCCCTTTATGAAATAGGCAAGCTATCATCAAACAAATCTCATGAGCGTAATTCCCCTTCCAGATGGCGTTGCGCAGAGAGGTGATGGTGTGTTGGCGGAGTTACCGGTCCTGTTTCGCCCGCAACTGGGTTTCCTGTAGGAACCGCCGGCGAATTGTCCGGAGCCTTGCCATCCCCGCTCTGCAGCAGCGCCTTTTTCTTCCCTCTCACTCCCCCCTGCGATTGGGCAATGGCTTCAAATCCGGCAGTTCCACCAACTCCTTTTCAGTTTCCTTGACTGCCGGCAACTTCTGCAAATCCGGTAGTTTAACCAGTTCTGTTTCCAGTTGCTTCTCTCTAACGCTGACCGGCATCAGCAGGGGTTTCTGTTCCTCGATCCAGCAGCTGGCCACCGGCAGAGTTTTCTCCAAGTCATCCAGAGGTCGAGGAATCACCATCAAAGTGCTGAATTCCCCAATCCGCTCAGCTTCGTACATACCAGCTTCCACCGCCACCGCCACATCCGCCACGCGCCCCCGAATAATAGCCGTACACAGCCCGTCGCCAATTGTTTCATAGGACGCCAGGTGCACCTCAGCTGACTTGAGCATAGCGTCACACGCTCCCACCATTGCCGGAAATCCCCTGGTTTCCAGCAAGCCCACAGCTTGATTGCTCAACCGGCTGTAACTGTTTCCCTGTACCAAGTCAGTCAAGCGGCTGCCAATCGGGAACACTGCTTCCAAGTTGGGCATAGGTCTGGCGATCACCAACTTGGAGATTAATTGACCGAACTGGGCGGCTGTGTCCGCCCCCGCTTCCACCGCCAGACGGACATCTGCAATTCTGCCCCGCACAATCGCCGTGCAGTACCCGCTGCCAATTTTTTCGTACCCGACTAGGGTCACCTTTGCCGACTTCAGCATCATATCTGCAGTGCCCACGATAGCTGGAAAACTCCGGGTCGAGACTAACCCCAGGGCTGTTTCCCGCAGGGGGTCAAGTTGCCTTGATGCTTCTCTCGATGCTTCCAGGGAGACTCGCCGTTGCCTTTGTAATTCCATCATGTTTTAGATTTCAATTAAACAAAAGAATAAATTTCACAATTTTTCTGCAACCAAAGTCCTTTCAGACTTTTACTGCGGCTTTCCCGATCCGGCTGCCTTCTCCCAGGGCGATTTCTAGCTCCCGGCTGCGTTTTGACGGTTTTTATTAAGTTTTTCAGGCTTGGCCTCAGGAGCGTCTCTGAACCCCGACGCTCGCGCCTGGAGAGGGGGATATGGGGAGAGTTGAGAATTTTGAATTTTGAACTCAGCTTTTTCATTCATAATTCATCCTTCCTAATTTTTACCTCCCTCAAATCACACACTCCCGCTTGATAAATAAGCAAATTAGATGCGTTATTCTTCAGAAGCCCCCAGCAGGTGGCCCCTGAAACGAGTTGCGGTTTAAGGACTGACCGTTAGGGAACAGGGTGATCATCAGCCGGTTCAGGTGACGCTGGCTGTACCCTGGGGGTGGAGACTGATCGGGAAATTCGGGTTCTGGCTGTGCTGGGGCGGGCTCGGCTGCCGGTTGCTCTGCGGCGGCGCTTTCCTGGATGTTCGCCGCCACCTCTTCAACTGGGGTTTCTTCGCCGGTTGGGCCATTGTCGGCTGGTTCTGGCGCGAGAGCCACTTTACGGCTGGTATCTCCGATTATCGATGCCGCCGGCACCACTTGCACCGGCTCAATCGAGCTGTTGAATACTGTCGTTGCAGCGCCCACGCAAGCTTCTGCTCCAATCTTGCCGGTGCCCACAATCAGGACGCCCGCGCCGAGGTTGGCACCGGCCTCCACTTCTATATTTCCCTGGTGAGCGTGGAGAATTGCCCCCATGCCAATACAGACACCGGCAGCGATGACAATCCGACTGCCGGCATCGGCTTGCAGGATAACTCCTGGCCCGATCGCCGCACACTCATCAATGACCACATCGCCACTTACGAAATAGTTAGCTGTGCTAATCGGTCGCAGTAGCGGCAAATGCATGGGAATGGAAACCTCTTTTTTGTTCAAAGTCAGCTGCCAGCTGCCAGCTGTCGGGAGAGCTACAGGAGGCCCTATACCTTGACAAAATAGCGCTGTTGTGCTATTTGTCACTCCTGACCGCGTTCCTGCTGGCCGCTGTGTGGAGACCGGTACGGTCTCCACATTGGCCGTTAGCGACTGGCCAGAGCTTTGGGCCGCTGGATAATAGATTCCAGCACCCGGCGCTTGGCTTTCGGGTCAATGCCAATCAGGCGGACATATTCGCCGCTGTGTTCAGCTACGCAACCTGCAAGAGCCGCCATTACTTCCGACTCATTCTTGGAGTCAATGGGAGTGCAACTCTTCCAAGAAGAAGTTTGGAAGCGGCGCTCGTCGGCGTGTTCGGTGCCGATCTTGTACCCTTGAGCCAGCAGCTGGCGCACTTGGTCTTGCACTTGGCCACTCAGGCCGCTGCTGGCATTAGCACTGCTAGAGCTGGGTGCCGCAGCCGGAGCTGCTGCCGGTGCGGAGCCGGACGCCTTGGCTGCCTTGTCCCCCGGACGCTGGATAGTCAATTCCAGCACGCGGCGCTTGGCTTTCGGGTCAATACCAATCAGGCGCACATATTCGCCGGCGTGTTCTGCAAGACAAGCTGACAGCTCAGCCACGACTGCAGACTCCTGCTTGGCCTGAATCGGAGCGCAACTCTTCCAAGAAGAAGTTTGGAACCGGCGCTCATCAGCGTGTTCGGTGCCGATCTTGTAGCCTTGAGCCAGCAACTGGCGCACTTGTTCGACAGTTTCGGCGCTCAAGCTGCCGGAAGCTGCCGCAGCGGGTGCCGTGCTGGTGGCGGCTGCTGCCGGTGCGGACTTCGCGGGCGGGTTAGGGCGGCCATTGGGGCGCTGGATAATAGTTTCCAGCACCCGGCGCTTGGCTTTCGAGTCAATACCGATCAAGCGCACATATTCGCCGCTGAATGCTGCCAGAAAAGCTTCCAGCTCAGCCACCACTCCGGCTTCCTGCTTGGCCTTAATCGCCCCGCAAGTCTTCCAAGAAGAAGTTTGGAACCGGCGCTCATCGGCGTGTTCCGCGCCCACCTTATACCCTTGAGCCAGAAGCTGGCGCACCTGCTCGAGGGTTTCGCTGCTGAGCGTGGAAGAAGCCGCCGCACCGGCGCTGTGGCCATTGGAGCTGGTGGCTTTCCCGAGTTCGTCGCGCACCGGCGCGATGCAGGCCACGTCCTGAGCGCACTGGTAGCCGGCGCGGAGAGCCTCATTAATGCCCACGACGTGGCGGGAAAATTTCAGGTCCGATTCCTGAACATCCGGCAGCCGGTCGGCTTGCTGCTGATTGGTAATCACCGCTCCCGAAGGAACGTATTTGCCGGCGGGAATCTCAACATCTTGGATCAGGGCGTGCATCATCACGATGCAGCCTTTGCCGACGCGAGCGTTAAACACTGTGGAGCGAAAGCCGATAAAGCAGTCATCCCCAACGTAGGCCGGCCCGTGAATCAGGGCCATGTGGGCGATGGAGCAGTTTTTGCCAATCCACACCGAGTAGCGCTCTTGGTCATCTCCAATCACCCGACCGGCTTCCAGACCGTGAACCACCACCCCATCTTGGACATTGGTGCTCTCACCAATGTAGAAAGGAGTGCCCTCATCAGCCCGGATTGACGTACCTGGAGCGATCAGAACATTGGCCCCGATGCGCACATCCCCAATGATGTTAGAAAAAGAATGCACATAGGCTGTCTCGTGAATTTTTGGCTCAGCCAAATTTCTCGACCACGGGGTTGGGGGTGCCGCGAGGCTGCGGACTGCCATATCTAAGTTTCTCCTTTCTTAAAAAGCACTCGGCTGTCAGCGATCAGCCCGCCGTCAATTGCCTGCGGTGGGCTATCGAGCTGACTGGTTAACGATATTGGTCTTTCTTGCTGTAAAGCAGGCGATTTTCAACGGTCACCGTGTCGATAATCGCCACCACCAAAGCGTCGAGGGGACGGTGTTCGCTGCCGGGAATCTGGCGGGCGGCACTGCCACGGCTGACGAGAACCCACTCATCGACACCGGCACCGACAGTATCCCCGGCCACCTCGTACTCTGGAAGCTGGCGTCCTTCCTCATCTAGCAATTGCAGCAGCAGAAATTTGCAGCCTCTGAGACTGGGTTCCTTTTGGGTGCTGACTACCGTGCCCTTGACTTTGGCAATTTGCATCGCTGCTTACGGTCTGCCGATGGGCCGAATGCCGCCGGTCGCTTCGCGGAACTGCTCGACGGCTTCGGTGTAACGAATCGGCAGGACGTATTCCAGGTTTTCGTGTGGGCGAGCGATGATGTGGGTGGACAGGACTTGCCCGCCGTTGACTCGCTTGACGTTCTCGATGGCGGCGGCGACGGAAGCTTGCACCTCGGAGACATCCCCCCGGACAATCACGGTGACGCGACCGCTGCCGATTTTTTCATAGCCCACGAGGGTGACGCGGGCGGCTTTGACCATCGCATCTGCTGCTTCCACGACAGCCGGAAAGCCCAAAGTTTCTACCATTCCTACGGCAATTGACATCTGCTGTGCTCCTAAAACATGTTTAGCTCAAACTATTTTTCCGAACATACCGCTGGCCGTGCCTTTGGCCCAGTCTGCGGCCCTCGGAAGCCAATGGCTGTGCACCCTCACCGGGTACGCCGCCTGCGGCTACTGGTGGGCACGCCCCCTGCGGGCAAGGCCAGTGAAGACGGTGGCCACGCTCGCTGGCGACCTGCGGCCCTAGTAGCTTCGGAACTGTTCAACTGCTTCGGTGTAACGAATCGGTAGAACGTACTCCAAGTTCTCGTGGGGACGGGCAATGATGTGGGTGGACAGCACCTCACCGCCATTCACCCGCCTTGCGGATTCGATCCCCGCTGCCACAGAGGCTTGCACCTCCGACACATCCCCCCGGACAATGACAGTACAGCGACCGCTGCCGATTTTTTCGTACCCCACCAGGGTGACGCGGGCGGCTTTGACCATCGCATCTGCAGCTTCCACGACAGCCGGAAAGCCTTTCGTTTCAACCATTCCAACTGCGATTGACATCTTGGATCTCCTGTAGGATGAGCGTAATTCACTGGGCCTCGCCCAGCTTGACCCCGGAAACTTTTGACGGAAATGCCCTATTTTCCCCTACGGAGAAAAACGCTTAGCATTCCCAAATTCAAGAATAGGGAATAGTGGCTTCCCTGACAATATAAATCCTTATGATAAAACTTGATTGCAAAAATTAACAAAATTTAACAGTCGGGCCCACCGCAGGGTGCCTGGAGCGGAGCGGACTCATTTGTGGCGGGGCGGCGGCTGTTTTATAATTTCTTTATTACTTTTGCTAAAACTAGACTTTTAACGCCGGCAAGATTGCCGGTTCTGACCTGAGGGAATCGGGAATGGGGCTGGCGGGGGGGGGCCTGGGGCAGGGGGCGATGGGGCCCCGATGTCCAAGCGCGAGCAGGTCGCTCAAGGCTAAAAATTTATTACTTCCGGAAGAAAGCATATATACAAAACCGGGTATTTGACCGATTTTGTAAAAGCCATTCTTTCGGATATTCCTAAATTTGAGGGAGTGGCGTCCGGTACGGCACCTGCGAGCGGGCCTCCGGGGTGCAATTGTCGGCTGCGGGCCAGCCAGCTGTGGGGGCGAGTTGGCCGCCACCTGGGTAAAAACGCTCAAAGCGCTTGAGACGTATAAGTAAAAGTTAGAGCGGCAATAGACTTTATTTTTAGCTGACAAGTTTTACTTTCTGGCAAGCCATAGGTTAAACTGAACAGAACAAAAGTTAAAAAATATTCATCTAACGTTGACACAGCAGCGCTGGAACCCTGAAATCCCTTCAGGGACAGATTGATCATTTTGTTTAGTTCGTAATCGCAAGGGGTTGGGCTTTGATGAATCAGTTTCTCCTCCAAACCTGTTGGTGGATACCTTTCTATGGTTTAATCGGTGCCATATTGACCCTGCCGTGGTGCGTGGGGGCGATCCGCAGGACAGGACCGCGACCGGCGGCGTACTTCAACCTGCTGATGACCGTCTTGGCCTTTGCCCACGGCGGGCTTTTGTTCTGGCACACCTGGAACCTTGAGCCGCAAGAATTAATCATCCACTGGCTGCGAGTAGCAGATTTAGACCTATCCCTAGCTCTGGACATCTCCTCGGTGAGTGTGGGAGCAATGGAACTGGTGACCGGCTTAAGTCTGCTGGCGCAAATCTTCGCCCTGGGGTATCTGGAGAAAGACTGGGCCCTAGCCCGCTTCTTTGCCCTGATGGGATTTTTTGAGGGGGCGATGAGCGGACTGGCTCTGAGTAACTCCTTATTTCTCAGCTACGCGCTTCTGGAGATGCTCACCCTTTCCACCTATTTGCTGGTGGGGTTCTGGTACGCCCAGCCCCTGGTGGTGACCGCAGCGCGAGACGCCTTCTTGACCAAGCGGGTGGGAGACGTACTGCTGCTGATGGGGGTGGTGGCGCTGGCGTGCAATGCCGGCAGCTTGAATTTTAACGACCTCTACGAGTGGGCGGAAACCGCTTCTCTCTCTCCCGCCGCCGCGACGCTGCTGGGCTTGGCCCTGATTGCCGGCCCCACCGGCAAGTGCGCCCAGTTCCCCCTGCACCTGTGGCTGGACGAAGCGATGGAAGGCCCAAACCCAGCCTCGATTTTGCGCAACTCGGTGGTGGTGGCTTCCGGCGCTTACATCCTCATTAAACTCCAGCCGGTTTTGGTGCTCTCGCCGGTGGCACAAACCGCCCTGATCGCCATCGGAACAGTGACGGCGATTGGCGCTTCCTTGGTGGCCATCGCCCAAATTGACATCAAGCGAGCTCTGTCCCACTCGACCAGCGCTTACTTGGGGCTGGTATTTATCGCTGTGGGGATGCAGTGGACGAATTTCGCCCTGCTGTTGCTGTTCACCCACGCATGGGCTAAAGCGCTGCTGTTTATGAGCGCCGGATCGGTGATCGCCACCACCAACAACCAAAACCTCACCGAAATGGGCGGGCTTTGGTCGCGCATGCCGGCAACCACCACGGCGTTTGCGGTGGGTTCAGCTGGGTTGGTGGGACTGCTGCCCCTGGGAGGCTTTTGGGCCTTCCGGGAAGGGATTGACGTGTTTTGGGTCAGCCATCCCTGGGTGGTGGCTGTGCTACTGGGGGTCAACTTCTTGAGCGCTGTGAATTTCACCCGCGTCTTCCGCCTAGCGTTTTTGGGCAAGCCCCAGCCGAAAACTCGCCGCGCCCCAGAGGTTCCCTGGCCAATGGCTGTGCCGATGGTGTCGCTGATCCTCGTCACCCTGTTTCTGCCGGCGATCATGCTGCGCTTGTCCCTGCTGCCAGACTGGAGTTACCTAAATCTGGCTGCTGTGGTGTTGCTGGTTTTATCTGGGTTAACCGGCACTGTCGCTGGGGGAGCGATTTCTCTGGACAGAAATTGGTCGAGGCCGGTTCAACCTCGCTTGCGATTCCTGCAAGACTTGCTGGCTTATGACTTCTATATTGACCGGCTTTACCGCCTGACTGTGGTGTTTGCCGTCAATCGGTTTTCCAGAATCACCGCCTGGTTTGACCGCTATGTGGTGGATGGCGCGGTTAACCTAGTAGGGCTGAGCGCTATTTTCGGCGGCGAAGGCTTGAAGTACAACGTTTCTGGTCAGTCCCAGTTCTATGTGCTGACCATTGTCGTAGGCGTCGGTCTTTTAGTGATTCTGATGAGCTGGCCATTTTAGGGGGGAAGGCCCACCAAGGGGAGGGACAGGCGTCCCGCCTGTCCTACGCCAGGAATCCAGTTAAAGATTACAAATTTAAAATTGCGAGAAGGCAAAAGGAGAAACAACCATTGATGCTTAGTGCCTTGATTTGGGTGCCAATATTAGGTGCTGCTCTCATCGGGTTTTGGCCAGGAACGGTGACACCGGCTCGCACCCGTCAAGTCGCCTTGGCGATTGCCGGCGGCATTTTCATCTGGTCAGTCATCCTGGCCAGTCAGTTTGACCCTGCAGCTGCGGGATTGCAGTTTTCTGAGTCCCTCCCGTGGATTGAAGCTTTAGGTTTGACCTACCAGCTGGGAGTGGACGGCTTGTCTTTGCCGCTGGTGGTTTTAAATGGTCTGCTGACCTGGATTGCTATTTACAGCACGGATGAGTCCGTACAGCGCCCACGGTTTTACTACAGTTTGCTTTTCCTGCTGAGTGCCGGTGTTGCCGGTGCCTTCCTGGCTCAGGACTTGCTGCTGTTCTTCCTGTTTTACGAACTGGAAATCATCCCTCTATATTTCTTAATAGCGATTTGGGGGGGACAGCGGCGCGGCTACGCGGCTACCAAGTTTCTCCTTTACACCGCTGTGTCTGGGATTCTGGTGCTGGCGTCATTTTTGGGGCTGGTTTGGAACACCGGCGCAAATAGCTTTGCTTACCAGCCGCAGCTGGCCCAAGCTTTGCCTTTGCAGACGCAACTGCTGCTGCTGGGGGGAATCCTGGTGGCGTTTGGCATCAAAATTCCCCTGGTTCCTTTCCACACTTGGCTCCCTGACGCTCACGTTGAGGCTTCGACGCCGATTTCTGTGCTGCTGGCTGGGGTGCTGCTGAAACTGGGGACTTATGGGCTGTTCCGGTTTGGCTTGGGCTTGTTTCCCGATGCCTGGGCGACTTTGGCCCCGTGGCTGGCGGGCTGGGCGGTAGTGAGCGTGCTCTACGGGGCACTGGCGGCGATTGCCCAAACGGATATGAAAAAAATGGTAGCCTTCTCGTCGGTGGGCCACATGGGCTACATCCTGCTGGCGGGCGCGGCAGCAACGCCGGTGAGCCTGGTGGGCGCTGTTTTCCAGATGATCAGCCACGGTTTGATTTCGGCGATGCTGTTCTTGCTGGTGGGTGTGGTTTACAAGAAGACGGGAAGCCGCGATTTACAAGTCCTGACGGGGCTGCTCAACCCGGAACGCGGGTTGCCTGTGATTGGCACCCTGATGATTTTGGGGGTGATGGCGAGTGCCGGTATTCCGGGCATGGCGGGGTTTATTGCTGAATTTCTGGTTTTTCGCGGCAGTTTCCCGGTTTTCCCGGCGCAAACGCTGCTGTGCATGGTGGGAACCGGCTTGACGGCTGTTTATTTTTTGCTGCTCGTTAACCGCGCCTTTTTTGGCCGGCTGTCGGAACGAGTGGTGAATTTGCCGCAGGTGCGCTGGCGCGATCGCATGCCGGCGATGATTCTAGCAGCGGTCATCGTTCTGCTGGGAGTTCAGCCGAGCTGGATGGTGCGCTGGAGTGAGAGCACGGCGACGGCTATGCTGGATATGCCGCCTGCTGTCGCTCAGGTATCTGCAAAGCCTGCAAAGCAATTTTAGGTTTGTTGACCTCGCTCCCAGGCGGAGCCTGGGAACGGGTTCTGGAGGCTCTGCCTCCTTTTAAAACGACAAGCAAATTAAAAGCTTAACAGCTTATCTCACAGATGTGATTGCTGGAAGTACAAGAGGCAGAGCCTCTTATACATGCGTTCCCAGGCTCCGCCTGGGAACGAGAAAAAGTCCTTACTGCCAACAGCGAAAAATCTGTTATTATTTTATGAATTGAGGTAAATTCTGTATGACAATTACAAGTTTAAAACCTTCTACTCATCCTCTGGCGAAGTATATTGATCGCCTGGAAGCAGGTGAAGCCCTGCTGCCGGATTCGCCGGAAAATGTATTGGAAGTTGTCGGTATTTTAAAAAGCTATGGCATCGTTTTGGATGCTTACTCCCGCAACCTCACCTACATTGCTGACCATCAATTTTTAGTTTTGTTCCCCTTTTTCAAATACTTTAACGGAGAGATTACTCTGGAGAAGTTGCTGCGCCACTGGTGGCATGACCGGATTAATTTTGAGTATGCTGAGTATTGCATGAGAACCATGCTCTGGCACGGCGGCGGGGGGTTGGATGCGTATTTGGATTCCCCTGAATTTTACCAGCTGGCTGAGAAGGCTGTCCGGGCCAAATTGAAGGGCAATGTGCTGATGGGGGGACTGCACCGGCTGTTTCCGGAGTTTTTGCCGGAACAAATCCGCATGCTGGCGTATTACAGCGGTCTGGGTCAGTTCTGGGAGGTAATGCGAGATATTTTCCTGACGCTATCTGACCGCTATGACAGCGGGGAAATCAAATCGATTCCGCAGGTGGTGGATCATATCAAGGCGGGTTTGGTGGCGGCGGCGAATAACCCGATTACCTACAGTGTGAATATCGGGGGCGAGGTGTACGATATCCTTCCGAAACAAGCCGGTTTGACGTTCCTTGCGGATACGGCGATCCCGTATGTGGAGGCGGTTTTCTTCCGGGGGACGCCTTTTCCGGGGACGGTTTCTTTTAATGCGCAAGCGCAGCAAATTCCTGTGGGTCAGGGTGATTTTGCTTATGGGGCTTTGTATGCCGATCCGCTTCCGATTGGGGGTGCCGGTATTCCGCCGACGCAGCTGATGCAGGATATGCGGCATTTTATCCCGGAGTATTTGCATGAGGTTTATCGCAAGAGTTGCCGGGGTGAGGATGACTTGCGGGTGCAGATTTGCCAGACGTTTCAGAAGTCGATGTTTTGCGTGACTACGGCGGCTATTCAGGGGTTAGCGCCTTATCCGCTGGATACAGCTGATCCGAAAGAACGGGAGGCGAATCGGGCTTATTTGGAGGGTTGGATGGACAGGTTTGTGACGTCTCGCTTGCCTGAGGTGAATCAGCCAACTGAGCGGTAGAGCGGGAGGCCAAAAGATGGCGTAGGCACAGGCGAGACGCCTGTGCCCCTAACAGGGGGGACGCCTGTTCTGCGGTAAGATATAGCGGTTTTCAGTTGGATAAAGTACATGCCAGAAACCCGGTTTCTTAAAGAAACCGGGTTTCTCAGTACCTTACCTCGGATGAAAACCGCTCTAAGGTTGCAATTATTGCAGTTTAGGGCCAATGTAACCGATAATTATTTTTCCGGAGCATAATTCGGTAGAAAAATAAAGCCGCCAAGCTGTCGGTGTCATGCGGACGTGCAAACTGAAGAGGCGTTCCTGGCCATCAGGACACTTAAAGGTTAGTTTCTGTTTCAACTGTTTCAGTCTTGTCTCACTTTCCGGAGATGCTTTACTGGGAAGACTGTCTAGATCGAACGCTCCGACTGTCCAACTTTTACAGTATTCCTCAAGCTCAGACAGCCGTCTCACAACCTGTCGCAGCATGGGGTTGCCGGTCTTTAGGCTTTGCAATTGCTCGCCAACAGAATCGCAGAATATTAGCTTGGAAAATAACTCATCTTTACGTTCCCAGAGTTTCACTCCGTCGTCCACTGCTATTCGGATACGTTCCTTAATCCAATCACCGTGTTCTCCCACATGGTTGCTGCGACTTGCGTGAGCAATTTCGACTCGATCATCGATTAATTCTTCACTGTCGTCAAGTCGTGTGACTTCCAACTCTAATCGGCTGCAATCCCATCGCGCCTCCGAGTTCAAGCTAACAGCGAGTGCGTCACTCACCCAAGCAAAGCCTAGTCCTATTGCTTGCTCTTTTTGGTGCCAAACTTGCGACAAATCAAAGTCGTTTTTAATTTCTTCAGCAACATCAGTCCAGAAGGGAGCTTTTGCTGTCAGAGTTCTGAAGAAACTGCGCTCCTCTTTATCTACCTCCCCATCATTGCGCCAGCGAGCCACCGGATATCCGGGAGCGAGTTCGATGGTGTTAAGCTCGCTGTGAGTGCGAAGTATCTTTTTTACACCACTTTTAGTTGCTTGTTGTACCGTGCTAATCAAGTCTGACATCCGCTGTCGTGCTGTTGGGATATCAGCAGCGGGAGTCTGCAGGGAGAGCTCATTCAATACCATCTCCAGGTCCATGTCTTATTCTCCCGCCGGTTCTAATAAAGCCTCTAAACTATTGTCCCACTCATCGAAGAAGCCATCTGGCCATCGGTCAATTCGTCCGTTTCGATCAATGCGGGGCGACACTACCTCACTCAGAGCTTGTCCGTTTTCTTCCCGGCGCTGGAAGAAGTGCAGCTGCACATCTTTGGGGTCAATTT
>JALOOK010000395.1 GCA_025454445.1 Oscillatoria sp. Prado101
GACAAGACCGACATTGCCAAGAAGCTAGGATTATCGGTTATCTGAAAAGCAATTTTATGCGAATCGCCCTTTTTACCGAAACTTTTTTGCCCAAAGTTGATGGCATTGTGACGCGCCTGCGCCACACGGTTGAACACTTGCAGCGCGGCGGCGACCAAGTGCTGGTATTCGCCCCCGATTACGGATTGCGGGAGTACAGAGGAGCGGAAATTTACGGGGTGCCCGGTTCCCCGCTGCCCTGGTATCCAGAATTAAAGATGGCTTTTCCGCGACCTTCGGTTGGGATTGAGATTGAGAAGTTTCAGCCGGATTTGGTTCATGTGGTGAATCCAGCAATTTTGGGGTTGGGGGGGATTTATTACGCCAAGAAGTTTAAGATTCCTTTGGTGGCTTCCTATCACACACATTTACCGCAGTATTTGCAGCACTATGGATTAGCGGTGCTGGAACCGCTGCTCTGGGAATTGCTGAAAGGGGCGCACAATCAAGCGGATCTGAATCTTTGCACTTCTACGGCGATGGTGAAAGAATTGCGCTCGCACGGGATTGAGCGGGTGGATTTGTGGCAGCGGGGGGTGGATACGGAGATGTTCCAGCCGCATTTGGCCAGCCGGCAGATGCGCTCGCGCCTGAGCGGCGGGCACCCGGAAAGTCCTTTGCTGCTGTATGTGGGGCGTTTGGGCGCGGAAAAGGAAATTGACCGGATATTGCCGGTGCTGGAAGCTATCCCGGATGCCCGTCTGGCGCTGGTGGGAGATGGGCCACACCGGCAGGCGCTCCAAGAGCACTTTGCCGGTGCGCCGGTAAATTTTGCCGGCTATATGCAAGGGTTGGAACTGGCGTCGGCGTATGCTTCTGCTGACGCTTTTATTTTTCCTTCCCGCACGGAAACGCTGGGGCTGGTGCTGCTGGAAGCAATGGCGGCGGGCTGTCCAGTGGTGGCGGCTCGCTCTGGGGGCATTCCCGACATTGTGACAGATGGGGTGAATGGCTGCCTGTTTGACCCTGCTGATGATGCCGGTGCAATCACGGCGACGCTGCGTCTTTTGGAACACCGGCAAGAGCGGGAAACCCTGAGGCAAAACGCCCGCCAGGAAGCAGAGCGCTGGGGGTGGGCAGCTGCAACTCGCCAGTTGCGCCGGTACTATCAAGAGGTGATCGCTTCTGTGTCTGTGGGAAGGGCTGCCTAGAAAGCCGGTTTAACCTTACAATTGGTGTCAATTTCAGAACCCGGGTTTCGTAGGGGCGCGTCCCGCCACGCCCCCTTCCGGAGTTCTGAAACCTTGATCGGTTGCGCAAACCATTTAAACCTGCTATATATAGCGGTTCTCAGATTAGTGAGGTACTGAGAAACCCGGTTTCTTAAAGAAACCGGGTTTCTGGCCCATAGTACATCAAACTGAGAACCGCTATAGCAGTTCTAAATCATTTGTAAAATCCTCTCTCTTTTCTTTCCTTGGCGCACGGGCGCGTCGGGCGCGGTTTATTAAAAAAATAATTTTCACAAATCATATTAACTGCGATCAGATGCTCCCCCGCAACACTTCCAGATGGGGAAAACATCTAGAAACCCGGTTTCTTAAAGAAACCGGGTTTCTGGCAGCCGCCAGGAATTCCAGCTCTGGCTGACTTTTTTACAGATTTGATATCTTAGCACAAAAGGAAAAAATATGCAAGGGTTTTGCGAAGCGCCCCTGTGCTGCCGGCAGAGCGGGAGTTTTCTGGCCATTGAAAATCAATTTGCCGCCCGGTGGCTCGGTAGTTATGCGGAGCTTCCAATTGTTAGGGCGGGAGCTCTATCTAGTAGCTTTGCCGGCACTGATAATTTATGGATAGTGTTAATTTAGGTGTCAGCCCGATAACCCCCTAAATTGGCCTATAGATGATCTTAAAAAAGGGTCGCCTCGCTCAGACCTCGCCCGCACCGCCCCTGGCACGCTCGAAACTGACGCGCTCGTTTTACCGTGGCTAAATGCGCTAACACTCAGCTACAGTGTGCAAAGTATCGCCTTTTGGCTTTCGCCGACAGCCAGCAGACCTCTGCCGAACCGTGGGCCATCACACACCCTGTGAGGGGTTAATCCTATGACATTTTCAGATGCCGGTAGCGTTCTGGCCACACTGACACAAGCCAATCGCATGGGTGCCCTGGCCCATCGCGTCAAGGATTTGCCAGTGACAGAATTTGTCTGCCTGCTCGACTTTATCACAGCTGAATTCCAGCAGTTTCTCCGGGCTATTGACCTGATCAACAACGAAGCTCTGGAAACCATGCTGGAGCAGCTGCTGGACGCTTTCACTCTGAAAATTGGCCAAATCCTCCAGGCGGAGCGGACGGCCATCTTTCTGGTGGACGCGGAAAAACGCCAGCTGTGGTCGAAACTCACCCAAAGCCAGACCGGCAACCCGATCGAAATCCGCATCCCCCTGCACATTGGCATCCTCGGTCAGGTGGCCACCACGGGCCAGAGCCTGAATATTTGCGACGCCACGGCGGACCCGCTGTTTAACAAAGAAGTGGACTCTCATCCGGGCTACCAAACCCGCAACCTGCTGTGCATCCCCATTTTCAGCAACAAAAACCCCACCCAGGTGGTGGCGGTGGTGCAGCTGTTAAATAAGGCCGGTGACGCACCGTTCAGCAGCTCGGATGAGGAGCAATTCAGCGAGTTTGCCAACGCGATTGGCATTCTCCTGGAAAGCTGCCAGTCGTTTTATGTGGCGGCTCGCAATCAACGGGGGGTTTCCGCCTTGCTGAAGGCCACCTCTTCTCTCGGCCAGAGTCTGGATCTGGAAGCGACGCTGCGCTCGGTGATGGAGCAAGCGCGGGAGCTGATGCAGGCAGATCGCAGCACCCTGTTTTTGCTTAAGAAAGAGACCAATGAACTGTGGACGAAGGTGGCGAAGGCGGATGGAAAAACCCTGATGGAAATCCGCATTCCTGCCAATAAAGGCATTGCCGGCTATGTGGCTTCCACCGGCCAGACGCTGAACATTCCCGACGCCTATCAAGACCCCCGCTTTGACCCGACGACAGACAGCCGCACCGGCTACCGCACCCGCAACATCTTGTGCATGGCGGTGTACAACTCAGCAGGGGAACTGATAGGCGTCACCCAGCTGATCAACAAAATCCAGGGCAGCTTCACCAGTTCCGATGAAGCGTTTATGCGGGCGTTCAACACCCAAGCCGGTATCGCTCTGGAAAATGCCCGACTTTTCGAGAGTGTTCTGATCGAGAGGCAGTATCAGAAAGACATCCTGCAAAGTCTCTCTGATGCCGTCATCTCCACCGACATGCAAGGGCGGATTGTCACGATTAATGAAGCGGCTCTGGAGTTGCTCGGCTGCCCTGTGAAAGCAGACAATGGGCTTCACCGGCACCTGTGGGAGAAGCAGTTTATCGACCGCTACGTCTGGGAGGTGGTGCCGGTGGAAAATCTGCGGTGGCGTCTGCAAGATAGCCTCAGCACAGCTGCCAGGTATTATGTGCCAGAGCAGAGTATAAATGTTGGGCTTTACACTCATCCGCCAGATTTGTCAATAGGGTCTGGGGAGGGGAGCGGCATTTACATTCTGGCGATTCCCGACCGGACTAACAAAGAGATTTACATTCCCTGGAACCGGCTGGAGATCGATGCCGGTGAGGCACACATCCCTATCCAGTTGCGAGCCGATCAAGTCAAGGAAATCGAACGCAGTGTCAATCTCACCATTAACCCCCTGACGAACCCGGAGGGAGGCGTGCGGGGCGGGCTGGTGGTTTTTGAAGACATCAGCCGGGAAAAGCGGATGAAGAACGCCATGTATCGCTATCTGACTCCGGGAGTGGCTGAGCGAGTCATGGCGCTGGGTGAGGATGCCCTGATGGTGGGAGAGCGCAAGGATGTGACTATTCTGTTTTCTGACATTCGAGGTTACACCACCCTCACCGAAAATCTGGGAGCCTCGGAAGTGGTTTCGCTGCTCAACCAGTATTTTGAGACAATGGTTGAGGCGGTGTTTAACTGCGACGGGACGCTGGATAAGTTCATTGGAGACGCCCTGATGGCGGTGTTTGGTGCGCCCCTGCCGGTGCAAGACCACGCCTGGATGGCTGTCCAGTCAGCTTTGGATATGCGCCGGCGGCTGGAGGACTTTAACAACAAGCGCTACATTAAAGCCCAGCCACAAATTCACATTGGCATTGGCATCAGTTCCGGGGAGGTGGTGTCGGGCAACATTGGGTCACAAAAACGCATGGATTACACTGTGATTGGCGACGGAGTGAACCTGAGCTCTCGCCTGGAAAGTGTCACGAAAGAATATGGCTGCGATATTATTTTGAGCCAGTTTACCTACGAGCTGTGCGGCGAGCGCATCTGGGTGCGCGAGTTAGATAAAATTCGCGTTAAAGGTAAAAATGAAGCGGTGAGCATCTACGAGTTGATTGATGTTCGCCAGAAACTCCTCGACGCCAAAACAGCCGAGTTTTTAGAACTCTACAAAAAAGCGCGTGATGCCTATCTGGCCAAGGAGTTTACTGTGGCCATCGCTCGCTTTCAAAAGGCCCTACAGATTAGGAAAGCGGATCGCGCGGTGGCAATCCACATTGAGCGCTGCCAAAATTATCTGAAAAATCCGCCTCCCGATCCTTGGGATGGGGTGCACACGATGACGACCAAATAATATCTGGTTGGGCATTGGGGATTGGGCATGGGGCATGGGGCATGGGTTGGAGTGCGACCTGAAACCTCAGAAGCTATGGCGCATTGAATTTACACTATCCATTTCTATACCCTCGTTCCCAGCCTCAGGCTGGGAAAGCCCTCTGTCGGCTGCTGCCTCCTTTCAAAGGAAAAGCAGATGAAAAGCGTAACAGCTTACCTAACCCCTAACCCCTAATATCATGTCTGCAGGGTGGTGGCTGCTCCGTTCCAATTGCCAAAGGAGATTTTGCCATCGGGGGACAAA